>JAYYFM010000192.1:0-2478 GCA_036158745.1 Thermoplasmatota archaeon | reverse complement strand
GAATCTCGAGGAACGCGACGTCCTCCACGTCGAGACGTCTTTGCATCGAAGTAACCAGGCCAAACACAGATACGGTCTGGATTGTGTTCCATCGTCTCGCCTCAGATTTGCCTCAAGGTCGAGAGGTATCAACCCAACGATGGTGATGTTCACTCAAGGAGAACGCCGTTGATGACGCCGTCCTTGCCAGGTCGGGACGTGATCTTGACGTTTCCTTCACTGGTTTCGATCACTGCACCCTTGACGAGGATGTTTCGTCGGACGTAGTTTGGATCGGATTCGTTCTGAATCACGTTGATGATGTCAGCGTTGACGGTCTTCCCGGTCTTTGGATTGTTGACCGAGACCTTGTTGGCAGCCATGACACGAACCATGGTGTTGCCGCCAGCCTTGCGGTAGATCTTGCGTCGAGCCTCACCGACGAGAGCGAATTGCTTCTCAGTTGAGATTTCAGTCGAGCGCTTACCTCGTGCTTGTACACGTCGTCCGCCGCTTGGTTTTTTCTTGGAAATTCCATGCCATTGTGCCATGTGTCTCTCTCCTTGCATCGCCACCGACTTGCAGGGCGTATATCAAGGCAACCCCTAGGAGCAACGACCCGAATAGGTGGAAAGAAGTTCACCATCGTGCGCAATAAGACGTGCTTCAATTACATCACCTGGCTTCAATTGAGCAACGCCTTGAGGCGTTCCCGTGTAGAGCAAATCGCCGTTTGAAACGGGTGCCCACGCCATCAAGGAGGCAACTTGGTCAGCGGGCGTGATGCTCATCTCAGAGAGCGATGCTTCTTGCCAGCGCTCGCCGTTCACATCGCATTCGATACGAAGCGCCGTGGCTTCGTTGGTCAGTGCTTCGAGTCCGTGTCGCCAAGGATAGAAAGTGCCGAGGACGGCAGCTTGACGAAACGTCTTGCCTTTGGCCCAAGGTAAGCCATCGGCTCGAAGAAGGGATTGTGCTGCTCGGTCGGTCAAATCGAGGCCAATGGCGACCGCATCAATGTCACCGTGTTGCGTCAATCGGACGACGCATTCGGTTTCGAGGTGAACTTCTCCTGGATGTTTGGAGACATGGAGGATATCGGATTCGGTCTTGCAACCGTCCGGTTTGACGAAGAAGATAGGCTCGGGCGGTTGCTCGTTTCCAAGTTCCTTGGCATGAGCTGCAAAGGTTCGAATCGTGCACCATACGGCCATGAATTGCCCATTGGATACCAGTTCTTGAACCGAAGGGTGAAACATGGTCGACGTTTGGAAGTGTTATGGCGAAAGAATTCCAAGTCAAGAAACGGCGACCTGTTCGACGAAAGCACATCGCTCCGTTGCTCAAGGAACTCGAAGAAGGACTCAGCATCGACTTGGCCGTTGATGGTGCATTCTTGGAAATGGCCAACTATGGCCCATGGCAATTGGTGTTTGTTGACAAGGTGGCCAAAACGATTGAAGTCAACGATGACGATGGCCGCCGTTGGGCGTTTTTGACGTTGCGTGGCTTCATGGAACATCCTGATTCGAAGCGCTGGGTCGCTGTCGATCATGGTGCAATTCCGTTCTTGATGAACGGTGCGGACTGCATGGTTGCTGGTGTTCACGGTGCAGATGAGGACATCGAAGTTGGTGATCTAGTCTGGATTCGTGACAAGGAACATGGCCGGCCGCTTGCGCTTGGATGGGCAACCATGGCTGGAAGCGATATGGTGGAAGCGACCAAAGGCAAGGGCATCAAAACCATCCATTGGGTTGGCGATGAATTATGGGACATGGAAGCATAACTCAAATACATGAGCCGACTCATATTTTATCCATGCGAACCGTCATTGCACTGACACTCATCGCTCTTCTCGCTGTTTCGACCACGTCCTATGCTGCAAAAACAGCCGGTCAAGACAACGGTCCTGAAACCGAAGACACACCATTTGAATCCTATACCGTGACTTCACCATCCGTTTCTGGTGAAACGTGGACGCTCGTTGTGGTCATGGATGAAGCCCACATGAGCAACAACACAACGTTCGAGATCTCTTCGCAAATCTGTCTCAACGATGGTGTCTGTGACCCGCCAGTGGTTCAAGAATTGACCATTGATGGTGCAACACACACCACATCCTTGACGCCTCCGAACGACCACTCCTACGTCAACTGGCGCGTCAAGGCCATGTACGAAGACGATTCCAAGGATTACTTCCCATACGGCTCATGGTACACCGTTTGGTCGAGTTGCTACTACGATGATGGCAGCTACTACGGTCCAGATGCTGAAGGCGATGGATGTGGTGGAGAGAGCGAGGATGCACCGGGCTTCACATTGATCCCAGCCCTTGCAGCCGTCGGATTGGCCATCGCCGTTGCACGACGTGACTAAGCACAGTGCTCGACAAGTCGTTCGAGGAAACGACGGTGTTCACCACCCCACATCTGAAGGATGACGGTCAGTTTTGATTTGTCTGCATGAAGCATTCCTTGGAAGAATCCAACACGGTCC
>JAYYFM010000191.1:0-2490 GCA_036158745.1 Thermoplasmatota archaeon | reverse complement strand
CCACGATGCGTTCATTGAATCGTAACCGTATGAAGAACTGCAAGGTACCTGATAACAACAGAAGGAACATTCCCCAAGTTAGGAACGCAATCGAAGCAGAGAACCCAATCAGAAGTAAGTCTGGCCAACTCTTGTCACCTGGACCGTACGCTGTTATCCAATCAAACACGTAGATGGCAGGAGCAATCGGCATACCCCAAACTATACCCATAAGCAGAATCATCACGATGGACAAGACCGCCTGAATCTGAGTGAAGCCACGCATGGCCTTCACCCATCAAACATCGGCCTTGGCAGCTTCTGCTCGGGCTCGAGCGTCTTCTTCTTCAGCAACACGTATACCCTCTTCGAGGTCGACACGACTTGTGAGGTAGGTACCTGCAAGAATGACGATGGTAATGGTCAGAATCGCTACACGACTATCGAAGACAGAACTTGCAATACCGTACAGGAACGTTCCGATCATTGCCGCAGACTTCCCGAGGAAACCAAAGAATCCGAAGAATTCAGATGTTCGGGTTTCAGGAACAAGTTGAGAAAACATAGAGCGTGCTTGTGCGCCTGCACTTCCCATCGCCACACCGACAAACATTCCGAGGATAATCCACTGCAGAGAAACACCGATGTTGAATGGTTCCCAGACATTATCGCGCATAAACTCTGCGTATCCATCAACTGGACCACCTTGGTCCAAGACAGTAGGATGGCGATCACCAATTTCTGATTCACCCGATAGGTCTCCTCCTACGAACAGTATAGAGAACCTGTGGTCGCTGGCACTATCAAAATTCGCCACAATCGCCGTTGCATTTTCTACATTGATTGTGTGTGTCTCTTTTTTCTTTGTTTCATCCTGATCTGCGAGGAATGAGGCCCCAAGAATTCCGATAATTACAATAAAAATCATCGCCAAAACACCCAATTTTCCGAGTTCCTTGTTTTGGATGAGCATAATTGCTCCTCCGATTAATGCTACAAATGCTAATATGATGATGCAAGCTTGTAGACCCTTACCCATGCTACTGGTCCCTGGGTCATCCTTGTCGTAATCTGTGGAATTTACAGGGAAGTACTGTTGGAAGTTATCTCTGAACTCGGAATCACCCTCGGCAGTTTCTCCTACCCAGCTTTCGTATCCTCTATCATACAGGGTTTCTAACTCGTACTCACTTGAGGTTGCATTCCACTCAAAAGTAAAGTCATAACGGTCTGCGTCCTCTTCACCCTCAAGTTCTAACGGAGCAAAACCAGCAGCAACAAGAGCAACGAAACAGTAAATGAACAAGGCCAGCATCAAGGCGAATTTGGTTCCCTTTATGTCAGCCAACTTACCAAAGACAATAGTCATCGGTATAGCCACGATGTTTACTGTTAGGAGAAGCATGACGTTCATGTTTGAATTGAGCCTCAAAACAGATTCGCCGAATGCACTGGCCATACTTGCGATCGTATTTACACCGTCATAAAACAGCAAGTAGGCTAACAAGAAGAAGGCTAAAACCTTGAATCTCTTCACTTCCCTAAACGTCTGAAAAACTTGAGAATAAGCAACTTTCGTTGCATTACCAAAACCGTCCCATTTCATGGTTGATGGAATCTCTGGCTCAGGAGTCCATTTGAACATCAGGTAACCAAAGCCCCACCACCAAATAGAGGAGGTTGCAAAAATAACTGCCATCTTAAATCTCCAATCCCAAACAACAAAATCCTGCAAGATAATGAGATGGAAAATAAGCAACATTGAACCTCCCATGAACCCGTATGCATAGCCCCATGTGGATACGTGATCTTGACACTTCCTCGGGGCTAAATATGGCATGAAGGAGTAATAAATGACGTTCCCTCCAGTGAACCCAACGGTACCAATGGTGTACATCAGTGCGAGAATGAGGTAACCTTGTGAACCAAAGTATGGTGCTGCCCCCATCAATGCTGTGAAGAGAATCCCTACAATGGTGTACCACTTCAATAATTTCTTCTTAATCGGCATTTTATCGGCAATGACACCAAGCGCTGGAGCGGTTACAACGACAAAGATCATCGAAATTGTGAGTATCCATGCGTAAAATGAGTCGCCAGACTGGGTACCTGTAGCGGTGTTGTACAGCGATGCCATCAACGCTGGAGCGATGACCGTCATTACAGTCAGCGCATAAGCCTGATTCGCCCAGTCGTAGAAATACCACCCTTTCAGAGCCTTTTTGTTTTCATCACTCATGGAAGACATAATTTCCTTTGTCGTTCGCATATCTTCTTCAGTTGCCATCTCAGTCATGGTATCCCTGACTACATCATATCCGACTTGGTTTATGAAAACAGCACCTGCATGGCTGCTATGCAGAACCGTTTGAATCGGTTTGACAAATGTTCAAACCTTGATGTGCTTAGGAAGAAAATATGAGCAAAAGATATCCAAATGTTCTGGTGACTGGATGCACAGGGTTCCTGGGGCGACATGTGACTCAGGAATTCCTGTCACGCGGATACAGG
>JAYYFM010000190.1:0-2495 GCA_036158745.1 Thermoplasmatota archaeon | reverse complement strand
CACTTTAAGCGTTGGCGTAAACCGAGCACCAGAGTGAAATTACTCCCCTCATTTTTCTATCATATGAATGTATGTTATTTCGCAATTTCACACATCTTCAAGTGAGATTCCACTGTCCATGAATCAGGTGCAACAATGGACCCGACCAATACCATCGAGCGTTTCCAGTCTGCTGGAAAAGCCTTGGGTGAGGCGAGACACCGCAATCGCGAGGAAGGATTTGCCATCATTGTCGAAGGTCCGAGAGACAAAGCGGCCTTGCTCCGACTCGGTTTTGTAGGCCCCATCGAAGTAGTTAATCGCGGATGGGGAATGGACCGTTTGGCTGCGTATCTTTACGAAACATATGGGACGCGGACGAATGATAGACGCTCGACCATGACACTGCTGATGGATTGGGATCGGACTGGAGGGAAGTTGCAATCCAACCTTCGCCGTCGCCTCGAATCATTTGATGTGATGATCGATGAGGATCTTCGAAAGAATCTGATGAAGACACTGAAACCTGAGACACGAGTTGTCGAAAGTTTGGGTGGATTAGCAGGGGCCCTCGTCCCTCACATGGATATGGAAGCCATCATTCGTCAAGACGAGGAATGACATCATTCGTTGGGTGGAACCACACGACCGTCCTCTTTGACCGTGTTCAAGACCACTTGCGTAAAGGAGCGCTGAACACCTTTCAGAGTGAAAACCGTCTTGGTCAAATCGTCGAGGTCTTTTCGACCACGAACGCGTGCAAGTACCATCGAATCGTAATCACCCGTTACATCGTACACAGCGAAGACACGAGGGTCTGCAGCGATTTGTTGCTGGAGATCGATCATCGATCCTTTCTGAATGCGCAGTCCTGTGATGACGGTCATGGTCCAACCGATGCTTTCCGCATCGAGAAGAACGGTGTAGCCCTTGATGACACCCATCTCTTCGAGGCGTCGCAACCGATTGGTAATGGTCCCTTGAGCAACTCCAACACGTTTTGCAAGGCCGCGTTGGCTGATACGTGCATCTTCAAGCAGGGCTGCTAAGAGGTCGCGGTCGGTCGCATCGAGGTCCATGAACAGACGTCAGTCCTGTCCATCTTCAACGCTTCGTTCGGCTTTGCTGCGAAGTGGTAAGCGGATGTTTTGGGTCCATCCACCAAGCGTGTCAACTTCCATTTTCAATTTCAGAACCAAGCCTTGGTCGTGCCATTTCTTAAATCGAACATCGAAGTTGGTCGATGAGCCCGATTCGATGGTGCTTCGTTTGACGCCACCTCGCATCGACCATGGTTCAGAAGCTTCACATCCTTGGATGGCAACATCACGACGCTTGGCATCGATCTCGATGGTGATGGCTGGGTCGTTTCCATCCTTCCACCTTGCTCGGATTTCAGGTAAGCCATGCTCTTGATTGAAGGAACCACGTACGACGGAGAACACGATAACAAGGGCGACGGCGATGAACACGATCGGCGGTAAGTAATCGATGAAACCGAGTTGTTCGCTCGAGGTTGGTACCGATGTTTCGTAGAGAGCGATGACGCCAGGCGAGCCGACGGAATCCGATTCCGCACCCATTACAACGATGAGGACTTTCCATCCATAGCGTTCATCGGCAAGATCAACACCTGCAGCAAAGAGGTGCTCGTACGAAACGGTGACATTCACCTCTGAGATGTTCCCAGCGGTACGGAAGAAGCCAACCTCCGAGGTCAAATCTCGAACAAGGTAGGAAAGCTCACGACCGTGCTGATCGGTGCTGCGCTCTTCGACAAACAAGAATTGCATGATGACATCGTTGCGAAGATCAACCAGTGGTTCAACCGTCAAATTGGCGACGAGAAAGTACTGGTCCTCAAGCTCGGAACGAATGGACAGCGTCCCTTGAACGTCGATGAGCTGTTGACGTTCTTCCTCTCCGTTTCAATTGATGATGGCACGACTCTGATTCAACTCAACACCCATCAGTCCAGCACGAAGATTCGCATCATCATCAGGCCATGAGGAGCCGGTTTGGTCGCTGTACCGCCACCATTGCACAACGATGTCATCATCGGTTGTCTTCACACAATCCACGCATTCAACCGATGAACTTGGAAAATGTTCGACGTAGCGACGTTCAACATCGACGGGCTGCTGAACATCCCATTCAATGTGGATGCTCGTCGCCGCAGATGCGAGCGGAAGCAGAGCAACGAGGAACAAGACGCTGTACGCCTTCATTCCTCTTCCTCCAAACCCAAACGAATCGACAACAAGCGTCGTTCAGCCTTGTCGAGCATCAGTGTGATTCGTGTTCCACACCATGCGTTGATGATCAGCGAGCCCGTTTGATGCATACATCGCAACAGGAATGCGCCTTGTGGAGGTTCCTGTTGTCCAAACACAACGTCTGGTTCTAGGGCTTCACCGTTGAGAAGACGTATCAAGACATCGTGGTCGATGAGTGTGATGTTCCAGGAGAGTTGTGAATAAAGCAGAGGAATTGATTCCTGTCGAGCCCGCCAGTTG
>JAYYFM010000189.1:0-2506 GCA_036158745.1 Thermoplasmatota archaeon | reverse complement strand
GATGGGGATGGATATGGTGACAACCCTGCGCCTGCTCTGAATCCTGACGAATGCCCGCTTGTCTTCGGAAACTCGACCATGGACCGTTTCGGATGCCCTGATGTTGACGGTGACGGATACTCAGACCAAAACGACTGGGCGCCGAGCGACAAAGAGCAATGGGTCGACACTGATGGTGATGGTCATGGTGACAATTACCTCTACGATGTAGCTTCCAACCAACTCCATATCAACCAACGTGGAGATGCCTTCCCGAACGATGCAACACAATGGAACGACACCGATGGTGACGGGTACGGAGACAATTACGAAGATGTTTCATGGAACGAATACCGTGCCCCTGAATGGCCGGGTGAGATCATTGTTGGCGCTCAGAGTATCGACGTCTTCCCACTTGACCGAACCCAGTGGAGAGATACCGATGGAGACTGGGTTGGCGATGAGCAAATGAGTGACCGAGCCGATGGTTGCCCAACCGTTTGGGGTAACTCAACCTACGACAGGCTTGGTTGCGTTGACACAGATGGTGATGGCTACTCCGATCCAGATGCAGGATGGCCTGCACGAACCGATTGTTACGGTGCAGATGCCTTCCCGAATGATCCCACACAATGGTGCGATGAAGACAACGATGGCTTTGGAAGCAACCCTGATGGAAACAGCGCAGACGATTGTCCAAACCAAGCCGGATCGTCCACGGAGGACCAATACGGATGTCCTGACCGAGACGGCGATGGTTACTCGAACACTGGCGATCCGTTCCCGGACGATGGTACGCAATGGGAAGACTTGGACGGTGACAACTACGGTGACAACCCTGATGGAAACAACCCGGACTTCTTCCCCAACGATGCCTCGCAGTGGCGAGACTCCGATGGTGATGGCTACGGGGACAATCCTGGCGGCACCAATGGTGACCGCTTCCCGAACGACCCCACACAATGGTCCGATGCTGACAACGATGGTTACGGAGACAACTTTGTCGATACAGATGGTGATGGCGTCTCAGAAGGAAACTCAGACGTCTGTCCTCAGACCTATGGCGAATCCAACTCCGCGACATCTCGTGGATGTCCTGATTCTGATGGCGATGGCTTCACCGATCCAGAGGATGCGTTCCCAGACCAGCCACTCCAGTGGGCTGATCAAGATGGAGACGGCTTTGGTGACAACGTGCAGTTCACCGATGGTGACGAGTGCCTCGATGTCTATGGCAAGAGCACGGAGAATGGTGTGCAAGGCTGTCCTGATTCCGACGGTGACGGTCATGCAGACCCGTTCGGTGATTTCGTTGCGAAGCCAGATTGCACAGGTGCCGACGCCTTCCCGAACGATCCACTTCAGTGGTGCGACAAAGACGGAGATGGTGTTGGTGACAACTACGTCTTCACCAACATCACCGTTCCTGACGAAGAGAACACCGGATTGATGATCGAGCTCTGCGAGCAGATTGGCGATGCCTTCCCGAACGATGCCACGCAATGGGCTGACATGGATTGCGACGGTCGCGGTGACAACAGCACTGGTATCGCTCCAGACGCTTTCCCTCTTCGAAAGACACAACAAGACGACAACGATGGCGATGGTTACGGTAACAACTTCACCAATGGAGCGTATCAACCGGACGAATGTCGAAACGAATACGGGACATCAACCACCGATCGATTCGGTTGTCCAGACAGCGATAACGACGGCATGTCCGACCTGAACGACCCATGCAAGTGGGATCCAGCCATTTCGGTAGGTATTCCTGGACAGGTCACCTGTTCCATCACAGAAGATCCGAACAAGGCGGACGAGGATGAGACGGTTGCTGAAGTTGAAGCAAAGTCATCCAATGTGATGCTGTATGCTATGGGTGGCATCATTGCATTCATGCTCGCAGCCATTCTTGTTGCCATGCTCGCTCGACAAGCAAGTCGCAACAAGATGATGCGAGAGCGAGCCATCGAGCGAAAAGCAGAGGAACAACTCATGGACGAAGAAGAGCGCCGACAACAATGGATTGACTACTACGTCGCTAACGGTGAATTCGACAAAGCACGCGAGCTTGGTTGGGTTGATCCTGCATCACTACCTGCATGGAAACAACATGAGATTCAACAACAAGAAGCACTGCAGGCATCCATTCCGTCGATGCTTGACCTGGATTGATTTACACATGGTTTGTACCGTTGCCCTTTAAGTCAATGAGAACTATGCGGAAACATGGGAGGGAGGCGTATGCGTCGTCTTGTTGCAACAACCATGGTGATGTTGCTCGTCCTCCTCATCCCAGTAAGCGCTGAGGAAACAGGCACTGTTCGTCTCGAAATCGAAGCAGTGGATGACAATTCCAAGCCTTGGTATGGCGATGGAGATAACGTTGTTCTCGCTTCCTCCATCGTGAACGATGGTGCTCCAACCTCCATCACTGAAGATCCATCATGTGGCGTAGTCATGCGTGTAGCCGATGCCGCTGGTACAACCGTACTTGATGAAAGCACGACGTGCCGAGGTCAAAGTC
>JAYYFM010000188.1:0-2511 GCA_036158745.1 Thermoplasmatota archaeon | reverse complement strand
CTGATGCTGACATCTCTAGCAGTTGTCCCAGCAAGTTCGTACGATAGCAACGGAGTGGAAGCCTCGGAACAAACGCTGAGCATTCTTCCTGCAAGTCCCACTGAAGGCGGTTCAATCACTGGTTCGTTGACACTTCAAAACAACAACGCCCAACTTGCAGCGAATGTCGAATACTCGTTTTACGCGAATGCGATTTCACCGAGCACGCGTCTCCTGACGTCAACAGTGAACATTCAAGCAAATGATTTCGCAACTGTATCGACAACATGGGATGGTTTGGCTGTAGGCGAGAACAAGCTCTGGGTGAGTTATTCCTACAACAATGGGCCTACGCACGAATTCTACCATTCATTTGTTGTCGAAGGCCTACCAAGTTTGTACATTATCGAGACGTCGATGAATCCGTCTACTGGAATTCATGCAGGCGATACGGTTGAGTTGAATACGAAAATAGGAAACATTGGAAGCGTGGATGCATCAACCTCGCATCTCGGAATCAATTACCCCGGTTCAATGACCGATGTCGAATTGGCAATTGAAGCGATTACTGCAGGATCTGAAGCGTGGGTGAATACAACATTTGTCGCCCCTCCAACAGGTTCCTATGACATCATTCTTACACCGGATGCACAAGACGAAATCTTGGAATCTTCTGAACAAGGAAAAGAAGCAACGGTTGCTTTGGTCGTTGATGCGCGAATGGATTTATCACACTCTGGTGACGTCACCATCACGGCAACACAAGGTTCTCTCATTGGTCCGTGGACCGTATCCGGCGTTCTCGCTCGTGAAGCAGGTGAAGGCGAAACAACAGTCCCCATGGTTTTGGAGATTCGTGATGGTGCCTCTGTTCTACGCTCCTTGCAATCCTTCGATGTGGTGATAACAGGAACGGGATACAGCCAACAGGCGTGGACGACCTCCATCCAAAGTTCTGATATTGCCGGTTTGCCAACAGGTCAATACACGCTTGCAGTCAACATCGACCCATATGGAATGGGCTCTTTCACGCAAGAAAGTACCGAGAACGATGTCCTGCTGACGACCTTCACATTACCTGAACTCCCCGACGTTTTCGTTGATCCGCTGGCACTTGCGAACCGTTCATCCGTCGCTGCAGGTGAATTCGTTGATTGGTCAATGTCAGCAACCAATACAGGCGATATTACCGTTTCTGGGACATTCTACTACACCTGGGAAGGTCAGACGTTTGAATCACCACTGGTCGTTCTAACATCTGGGCAAACCTACACCTACACAACATCGCATGGAACCGCTTTGGGACAGCATACGGCAGAAATCAGTGTTCAATGGCGGGCTGCATCAGGCTCCTACGATAGGGTCCCTACCAACAGTCTCGCAACGGGTTCAGTGATGGTTGAAGCCAGCCTGCAACTCGATTGGGACCCTGATTCCATGGTCTTGACCGATGATGCTGGTGAGGCTGCAAGTTTCCCACTAGAATCGGGTGAGAAGTATACCATGACATTGGATGTCAAATCAACTCGTGGAACGGGTGATGTTTCGTTTACCTGTAAGAACAGTCAGAATACGTGGGGTACAATCGACGTTTCGATTGCAAACCCTGGTGATCGTGCAGAGGTTTCGTGTACGTTCACAGCATCTGGGAAGATGTCCATCGTTCAATTGATTCCATCCGATCCGATGGTGGCTGATACGTACGAGCGCTCGTTCTCGACCGTCTTCATCGACGGAACTGGCGCAAACGGTGGCAACAGCGATGGAACCGGAACAGCCATCCTGATGTTTGTTGGAGCACTCGCCTTGATCGGTGTTTTGGTTGCTGCAATCCTCCTTACTCGTGAGCGTGAGGAAGAGGTTGAGCGTGACATTTTCAATTACTGCCCTGCTTGTGATGGAGAGCTTGAGGGCGATGAGAACCGTTGTCCACATTGTTCGTTCAACCTACGCAAGGCACGTTCTCAATTCCACGATTGCCAAGAGTGCGGTGAATCGATCCCAGATTTGATGGAGAACTGTGCATATTGTGGTGCTGAACAGGATGTTTCGCAGTTCTTTGAACGCCGTGAACGCCGTGTTCGAGACGTTCCAGAAGAGAAAGAATTGGTCTCTCTTCCTGAAGAGGATGAGAATGAAATCGTCAGTGGGTCGGAAGACTTTGCGGACGCGGTCAAAGAATTTGGTTACGATGAATCGAATCTTGAAGATGAATGGGACGAGAACGTCGTTGCTGCTGAACAAGAAGTCACTGCTGCGTACGATTTGCGTAATGCAGATCAGATTGCCATGGAAGACATGACCGAAGAGGAAATTGAGGCCATGCAGAACCAAGTTGTGACCACACTCAAGACCGTTGAGGAATCGTTTGAAGGTCATGATTTGGATGCATTCTTGCCGTCAAAGGATGAGATGAAATCGCTCAAGGATGATGGCAAAGACGAGGATGGTGCTGCTTGGACCACGCTCTCTGCAAGCGATGCGGAAATCCGTGGAGATCTGTACGAGCTTACGGGTGAAGAAGGTGTCATG
>JAYYFM010000187.1:0-2514 GCA_036158745.1 Thermoplasmatota archaeon | reverse complement strand
AATGACGATCTCGATGTCAGGGTAGGTCTGCTGTGTGAGCCTGTCCAGTACGATGGCCAACTCGTCAGCATTGTTGATGGTTGGGATCAAAATTGCAACCTTGTACGGCGTTCCATCCTCTTTGAGTACAGGGTCCACCATGGCCTTGCGTGTTGGACCTCACATATCAAAAAGATGCTTCAGGCATCATCGTCATCTCGCTTGAGATGCTTGATGTCTCGTATGCTTGAACCAACCTCTGGGAGTTCTGCCATCGTCTTTTGCATGCCTTCTGTGACCTTGAGTGCCTCAAGCTTCCTGCCTGAAGGAATGATGCGGGAGTCGTATGTTGCGACCGCATCGTTGTAAGCACCAACGACGGTGTTCAGGTTTCGTCCCAGTTTTGCAAGATCGTGGCTGAATTTCGTTGCTCGCTCGTAGAATTCCTTAGCTTGTCCGTGAATTTCTCGTGCATTTTCAGCCATGGATTGCTGATGCCAGTAGAGGCCCACTGTTCGCAGCAGAGCCAGAAGTGTGACTGGCGTGACAATGAGGACGTGCTTGCTAAATGCATACTCTTGCAAGGATGGTTCGTACTCAAATGCTGTGGATAGAATTGGCTCGGCAGGGATAAACATGACTGTAAAATCGGTCCCTTCCAGAAGCCGAGGGTAGTCACGAGCAGCCAAATCATTGACGTGTTTCTTCACATCGTTGGCATGCTCTTTCATTTTGAGGGCACGGGCCTCTCCATCATCCATTTCCAGCCCATCCCAATAGGCAGCCAGTGGAACCTTCGAATCAACAGGTACATGGCCTCCATTCGGTATTTTCGCCAGAAGGTCCACTCGAGCGCCTCCTGCTCCTGACTTGAGTGTCACCTCTACGTCAAAATCACAATGTTCGAGCATCCCTGCTGCTTCTGCGATGTTCTTGAGCGCCACTTGACCCCAATTCCCTCTTGCTTTGATCGACCCTCGAAGGGCAGTTGAGAGTTTGACATTGGTGTCACGAAGATTGGTTGTTTGTTCTTGCAAGCCTTCAACCATTCGTTTGATGCCCTGGTAGGCGCCTTCTCGATTCTTTTCCATATCGTTGGTTGCTTTTTCCAACTTTTCGAGGTGTTCCTTGATTGGAGAAACAAGAAGTTCAACTTCCTTCTTGCGTGCATCATAATCCTTGTTGGCTTCGGATTGAACCTTTCCCAAACGTTCCTCCGCCAAGCGAAGGAAGTCTTCAGAATTCTGACGTGCTACAGCGGTTGCGACACTCTCCATCTCTGCCACAAGTGTTGCCTTGTTTCCTTGTGCGGCTTGTGCTTCAACTTCAGCACGTACCAATTCCGTTGAAAATTTCATCTTTGCGAGTAGCCATCCAAGGCCAATGCCTAATCCACTTGCAATGATGATGATGACAATATCCAGCGCTTCAGTCATGTCGATTACTTGTGCCGAGGGTTCTTGAAGACGTCGGCGAATGAAAGGTCTTCCAACGCGCGAAATGGGCATGTGTCGAATAGTAAGTTCATAAGCCGTCGAAATGAGCAAATAACTGCAGGGGTGCCTCATATGTTGAACGTCACAGCTCGCCAAGAACTGATTAGCAAGATTCTCGATACACTCATGATTGTTGTCGAGGATGCAAGATTTGATTTTGATGAAGATGGATTGACCGTACGTGTCGTTGATTCATCACACGTTGCTATGATCAAACTCACGGTCGATGCAGCAGCGTTTGATGGTTGGGAACTGGATGCAAAGAAAATTGGTCTTGAGATGAAGAAAATTCGAGAAGTAACCACGCTAGGTGGTTCAGGAGATTTGATTGAAATTTCCCATCAAGATGGGGGCGATTTCACCATGAGTCTCGGCAAGATTGTTCGCAACCTCCGTCCACTTGACAACGCCACAATGGCATCACCTCCTTCGTTACCGAAGTTGGACCTGCCGTGCAAGGTCGTGATGAACGGTGCAGAACTCGGACAGGCACTCAAGGCTGCAAAACAAGTTGGCGATCTCGTGAACTTCAGCATTGATGAATCCTCGTTCAAGGTTCACGTACGGAACAACACAGACTCGGTCAACATCTCATTTGACAAAGACGAAATGGACGAGCTAGTCTGCGACGGTGCTGCACGAAGTCAGTACAGCTTGACATACCTTGAGCCACTCTCTCGCCGATTTGGTGCTGGCGACAACGTAACGATTCAGTTCGGTGAAAACTTCCCACTCGCTATGAATTTCACATTCGAGAATGGAGCGGCTGAGGTCGACTACTTCCTCGCCCCACGTGTTGAGAGCGATTACTGATCAGTACTCTCTCCAGCCATGACCGCAATCTTTGCAGGTCAGCATTCGAGTTTCTGGTTCATCAGATGAGCGTGTTTGTTCGAGATAGAAGTACACTTCTGTACAATCGCACTTAGGGCACATGTACGATTCTGTTGAGAGGACACCTTTGCGCTGATCTGAATCTTTGATGATTTCATATTCACGCTTTTCAGCCTTGGTGGTCGTTTTTGTTTTTGAGAGGTCG
>JAYYFM010000186.1:0-2516 GCA_036158745.1 Thermoplasmatota archaeon | reverse complement strand
AAATACCGGCTGAATACAAAGGCATGAGGATGCCTGTTCCGAAGGAATTCAAAGATGGATGGTTTGCTTCAGCCGGGCGCACGCGTCGGTGGGTCGAGCATCATCTTTCTATGATCCCGGACAAGCAATCCTACCGTGTTCGCGACGTGGTAACACGAAGAACCATCGGAAACGTTGACGAAGCATTTGTTCTCGAACTAAACGGAAGCGGTGAAGAAGAAGACGGTCGAATTCGCCAATTCGTTATGGCCGGTCGTACCTGGACCATCGTCGATGCCGATCCTGAACAAAGCGAAGTCTTGGTCGCCCCAGTTTCGGTACAGGGAGAAGCGCCCACATGGGTCGGTGAATTGCCCCCAGTTCCTGCCATTGTTGCTCGAAACATCGGTCGCTTGCGACGTTTGGTTGCAGAAGACTTTGGTTTGGTTGAAGCAAAGGAATCGGACAAACTCGATGTTGCGGGACTGCTTGCAAACGATGGACTTCCGCTCACATCGTATCCACTGGATGGAGAGGCCATCGGAATGCTTGCAGACACCATCACACGACACATCGATGCAACCGAAGCACTTCCTGATCAGCAAACCATCACGATTGAGCGACGTTCGGAAGCGCTCGTCATCAACATCTGCCAAGGGACACTCATCAACGAGACCATTGGTCATCTCCTTCTTGCTATGGCATCAACTCAAACTGGCCGATGGGGTGGTTTACTCGTCGAAGCGACACGAATCCATCTTTCAGGAGCGGACATTGAACCAGAACAGGTCATCGGTTGGTTGAATGAACTACCTGCTGATGGAATCGAAGGATTGCTCTCGGTAACGTTGCCAAATTCACGTCAAGTCCGATGGCGATTTGCCCAAGTTGCGAAGACGTTTGGAATCCTTCAACATGGTGTTGACCCTCGAAAAATCAACCTCACAGCCTTGGTTCGAAAGTATCGAGGAACCATTGTTCTTGAGGAAGTTCTCAACAAACTCTACTACGAACGTATGGATATTGAAGGTGCGAAAGACGTCCTACGAGGTATTCAATCAGGATTGATTGATGTCATCGTCACGCCGCCTGGCCCTCTTGGACTATCCGATCGAAGCCAGCGCGATTTGTTGCTTCCAAATTGGGACAATGAAGCCGTACGTGCTCAACTACGTTTGCGATTGATGAACGAACGTGCTGTCTTGTGCTGCCTCAAATGTCGTGCCATTCGACGCTTCCGTGTTGAGCGCTACCCAGAACTGAAGAATCCGAGAGAATGCATCTCATGCAAAGGACAGATGTTGGTTTGCGCCCGTGAAGGTCTCGAGAAAATGCTCGAAGGATGGGTCGCCTCAGAAGAAGAAAGCGATCGAAACCGAATGATTCGGAACGCTTCGTTGGTGAAAACACACGGATTCCATGCGATCGTCTGTCTCATGGCCCGTGGTGTTGGTGAAGCAACGGCACAACGTATCCTTCGAAAAGGTCACAACAACGACATTGAAAGCCTGCTTCAATCCATCCATCATGCAGAAATCGAGTACGCACGTACTCGCCGATTCTGGGGCTAATCACTCAAACTCGACGTTTCGAAGCTTGATTCCAGCTTCCTTCATCATGTTGGTTGAACGGGTAAAGTCCTCCATCCATCGCTCTGGAATGTTGCTCGTTCCTGCATACACAACTTCGACGATACCTGCCTGAATCAATGAACGAGCACAGCGAGTGCAAGGAGGCCATGTCACGTAGGCTGTGCAATCCTTGAGGGAAACTCCAACACGTGCTGCATGCATAATCGCATTTTCTTCAGCATGGCAAATCAAAGGATATTTCTCTTCCCGATCTGTAAGTCGTTCCTCTGAATCATCGATACCTCGAGGAAAGCCATTGAATCCGGTTGAGCGGATTTCTCGGTCAGCACCAACGATGATGCAACCTACCTTGGTGGAGGGGTCTTTGCTCCACGAACTGATGTGGTTGGCCAATTCAAGAAATCGTACATCCCACTTTGAACCCATCTTGACCAACCATGGGTTATGCTTCATCTCTTTGAGTCTTTGCAGGGAACAATTCCATGTGTTCTGTCCCCCAATAACCCAATGCATCGTACATTTCTCCGACGAGATACAGAGACCCAATGACCAATGTGAACGCCGGCTGAAGTTCGTTCAGACAGTCACTTGTTGCTGCTGCGTCCTCCTGCTCAAGGATGGTGCATGAGGCTGGCCAATTCAAACGACGCAACGTTTCCAAGTCGACGCCAGGATAGCGTCCATGTTGTGGCTTTGTGAGAACGATTGATTCGGGTGGATGTTGATGACAAAGTTCGATTAAAGGGTCTGCAAATGAGGTCAAATCGTGTTGTGGAGTGCATCCAAACGCCAATGTCCAGGATAATTCTTGTTCGATTCGGGCACGCAACTGTGGAAGCATTCGCACCATTCCACTCGGATTGTGTGCTGCATCGAAAAGTATGGAACCATCCCATGGTGCTGCAATCTCATGGAAACGGCCAGGCCAATTCAGCAATGCTTGTG
>JAYYFM010000185.1:0-2545 GCA_036158745.1 Thermoplasmatota archaeon | reverse complement strand
GTGGAGCGTGATGTGGCGTGCGTTGATGGTTCGCGCTGCTTGCAATGTTGCCTCGACTTTGGCAAGCGAACGTCCACGCTCAACACGATTGCCGAGAAGTTCGGAATAGTACGGCCCGTGGATGTTCATTTCGAAATTAGCCTTGTTGGCTAAGACACCGGCTTGCCAGTATTGCTCGAAGTGTTGTGGTTGAATCAATCGTACCGTTTGGGCTTCCATCGTCTCGAGTCCGAGAGCAATAATATCGTCCATTCCTTCGACGATTGTTCGTCCTTTGCAGGACAAAGGTACGCCAGCAGGACCAAGTTTTACACCCATCATTCCACCCCCGCGAGTACAAGCCAAGCCGTTCCCTACATTAACCCCTTTCCGTCACCCGTTTGCCGGAAATCTGTACATAATGTACAATACGACGGTTCATGAAGGTGAAACGAAACGACTTCCTATGTCGGAAATTGTTGAAGCAGCAATTGCTGCATTCCGTCAAGGAAATCCAGTTTGCCTGTTTGATTCTGACAAACGAGAGGGTGAGACCGACCTTTTGTTTCCCGCTTCGTTTGCCCAACCGGCCACAATGCGACAACTCCGACAAGACTGTGGTGGTCTCCTATTCTTGGCGATTGGCCATGATGTTGGGGAGGCTTTTGGATTGCCGTTCTTGCAGGATTTGCACACGCATGATGCACTTACATCAGAATACCCCATTTTGGCTGAGTTGAAGACAAACGATTTGCGATACGACTCACGTTCTGCTTTCACGCTCTCGCTCAATCATCGAGACACCTACACTGGTATCACAGATCAGGATAGGGCACTCACAACCCGTCGTTTTGCTGAATTAACAACAACAGTGTTCCAAGATGAACTCAGCGAGGTTGAAGCTCAGCGACGCATGGGAGCAGAATTCCGAACACCAGGTCACATTCCTGTGTGTAGAGAATCCCAGGGTGGCCTCTTAACGCGGCAAGGCCACACTGAACTCGCAGTTGGTATCGCCCGCCTCGCCGGATTAACACCTGTTGTTATCGGAGCCGAAATGTTGCAACCCGACGGGGATGGCGCACTATCGGTCGCAGATGCCCGTGCATGGGCAGCAGCACGTGGGATTCCATTCCTCGAAGGTGCAGAAGTTATCGCAGCATTGCATGGGTAATCTCAAGAACATGATTCCTCTGCTGTACTATGGTGAAGACGATGAAGAAAGTCATGGCTGTGGGAGTTTTTGACCTCCTCCACGCAGGCCATCTTCATTATCTTGAACAAGCAAAAGCCCTCGGGGATCACCTCACCGTGGTGGTTGCTCATGACGATACTGTCCGTAAGCGAAAGCATGAGCCAGTGACTAATCAAGACCTCCGTCGACGCATGGTTGAAGGTTTGAAACCTGTCGATGTTGCTTGCATTGGAAATTCTCCGGATGTTCCCATTTTCGATATCCTACCTGAGATTCAACCGTCCATCATCGCTTTGGGGTACGATCAAGAACATGCTGAAGACCGAATTCGAACTGCATTGGAAGAACGTGGTTACAGCTCGATCGAAGTTGTCAGAGTCGAAGGTTTGAGCGACGATTTGGATGGAACTCGAAAAATCATCGCTCGCATCGTTGAGCGAGCAAAGGGAGGCGAATTCTGATGTTCACGGGTATCGTTCAAGGGAAAGGTGAAATCGTTTCTATAGAAAGTGGAAATGAAATCACAACCCTCCAAATCCGTGTCCCATCGACGGAAGGATTGCAGATTGGAGCAAGTATTTCCATCGATGGTGTTTGCTTAACAGCGACAGCATTTACCGATGATATCGTCTCATTCGATGTCATCCCTGAAACACTTGAAAAGACAACATTGGGTCAACTCGAGCAAGGACATCACGTGAACGTTGAGCGTTCGTTGCGATACGGGGATGAAGTTGGAGGCCACTTGCTTTCAGGACACATCATTGGCCGCGGTCTTGTCAGTAAATCGGAGCGGGTTGGCGATGGTGCTCAATATTCTATCATCGCTCCACCCGATGTTCGGAAATACATTGTCAGCAAAGGATACGTCGGTATCGATGGTATTTCCCTCACAATTGGTGATGTCTCAGAAGACCACTTTGATCTCCATTTGATTCCTGAAACACTGCGATTGACCACCATCGGTGATAAGCAGATTGGAGATGCAGTGAACCTTGAAATTGATTCAACGACCATGATGGTTGTTGAAACCGTTGAACGAATGATGAAGGAGAAATAAACATGTCAAACATCGTAGCCGTATGCGCAATGTACCACTTGGACGAGATGAATAAAATGCTGCAAATCGCAACCTCTCAAGCAGAGGATTTGGGATACAACATCGTCGATGTCATCGAAGTTCCTGGTTGTATGGAAATTCCACTAGCGCTTGACAGAGTGCTCGCCAACGAGGAGATCGATGGAGCATTTTGCCTTGGTATTATCGAAAAAGGCGAGACGGACCACGGTCTTGTTATGGGTCAAGGCGTTCTCAAAACCATTCTCGAATTGCAGTTGGTTCACAACAAACCAATCGGTTTGGGAATCATT
>JAYYFM010000184.1:0-2571 GCA_036158745.1 Thermoplasmatota archaeon | reverse complement strand
CAAAACACATTCAGGAGCTCAAGGAGAAGGTTCGTGGTTCAACTCGAATTGGTTTCAAGTTGGAAACTGGAATCAAGCAACGTGATCTTATTCATCGTGCAACAGCTCAAATTGAGCATTCTGAAATGACTGCCGTTGTTGCCAATCGTTTGGAGGACTTGGGAGATCGATCGAAACCTCGAGGCTATCTTGTGGATAAACAAGGAAGTCATTTCGTTCTCGAAACACAGTACGAACTATGCGATGCATTACGGACAATCATTGAACGAGGCGATTGAATTGCGACGATTTGCAATCGTTGGCCATCGAGCTATGAGCAAGGGCAAGTTACCATTGAACGACCTTGCAGGTGGTGCTGGGCGGATGGATGTCCTCATTCGTGCGGTCATGTCCTCGCTGCTCACTTCACATGGCCTTCGGGACAATGTCGAAGTCGTATTGCATCTTCAAGGCGGACCTGGGCCGCACCGAAGATTGAAATTTGTAGGTTCAGAACTTCGAGGATTTCATGCAGAAGAACGTAGCGTTGCAGGCCTGATTGCAAAAGTCATCAGAGAGCCTTTACCAGCGATTGGTCACTGGATTGAACGAACGCCTGGACTCTACGACGGAGGAGGCTCATTGTCCCACACGCTGATGGAATGGAAGGATTGTGTTACAGTTCGGCTCGATGCTGATGCAGAGCGATTGTGGAACGAGAACAGTACAATTCCATTGCAAACAACTCCAACTGAGGACTCCATTGCATTCCTTCTCTCCGATGACCAACCGTTGGATACGGATCAAGGAATTCCTCGTTCCCTCGGCTCAACATGGTTGCAGGGACACCATGCCATTGCAATCTGTCATTTCTTATTGGACGAAGGTGTTGAACTCAACCTTTGAACCACATTGGATGTCCTGTTTCATCCGATCGAAGAGCGTGAGCGAGCAAAGCATCATCAAGAGCGAGCGGATGTGTTTGTGGCCATGTTGGTAGTGAGGAAATACTTGCAATTCCTGAAGCAACTGAATCGCAATCCCCGTTTTCAACAGTTTCAGTATCGATATAAGCAGCACCTATTGTGAACGTTGATTCAACAGAACCTGCTTTTCCTTCAGAGAATTGTACAGCGTTTCTGTACCAACGCATACCCAATCGTGTGGTTTGGTACGAGCCGTTCCATTCAGGTGGAACGTTCAAGTTCAGCATTAATTCTCCATTCTTGAAAGCGCTCATGAGTTGTTGATTCGCTTGTGTGGATGAGCGCTTAGGTGCCGTATTCGGCCAAGAAGAAACATGTTCAGCGTGTAGGTCGATGTGAGGACGACAGAGGTTTTCTGGTGTAGTTGGTACCAAAGGCAGGACCCGTTGAACAAGTTCGACCGTGGCTTCGATTCCATCCTCCATGCCTTCAGGATTGAACGATGTATACGAGCTTGCAATCGCAGGAATGCCATACAGACCTGCTTCACGGGCGGCTCCCATAGTCCCACTGTGGTAGGAGTCTTGTGATAGGTTTGGACCAAGATTAACACCCGAGAGAACCAAGGAGGGTTGAATATCTGGCAGTACATGATTGAGGCCTCCGTCAAGAGCAACAATCATTGTATCGCATGGCGTACCATCAAGGGCAAACAGATGCACACCAACCGATTCATCAAGATTCCATTGTTGAATCAATTCGTTTCTGTTGTGAAGATCGATGGGCTTACCCAGATTCAATTGCATACTGCATGCTGATTTGTTTCCAGATGGAGCAAATGCCACAAGTGGAATACCTGCTTTGTTCATTGCTTTGACAAGCAACTCAAAACCAGGAGCATCGATTCCATCATCGTTGGTCATCAAAACCCATTTTGTATCCATCATTCAGCCTCCACTACACTGCCTTTGTTATCAAGTGATGTTTGATTGGTGAGGTGTTCTCCATAGATGATTGAGATAATACCGAGCATCAAAATTGGACCTCCAATCCAAGTCCACAAGCCAGGAATACCAGTTGAAAAGAACATCCAACCAATCAGAGAACCAAGCACTGGCTCGAGTGTAACACTGATTGAGATCAACAAAGGCGAGACATATTTGAGGCAATAATTGAGTCCGGTATGACCAAGAATTCCTGCAATAAATGCCAGCAGAATAAACCAAAACAACGTTTCGTGTCCGAAGTATCCAAAGGCTCCGAATTCAGAAAAACCGTCTTCCAGCAACCATGAAGCAGGAAGCAAGAGAAGGCCACCAATGAGGGTTACAGGAAACGCATAGAGGAACAGGGGCATCCATTCTCGAAGTATCCGTCCGCAGACGATGTAACCAACCACAAAAACCGCACCAAAGAACGCCAACTGATCGCCAAAAAAGGTGACCGAACGGTCACCTTGGACATCACCAGCATCGAGCATCGAGATCGCAGCACCCGTGAAGGCAGCGATTCCACCGATCAATTCCAATCGGTTTGGTTTCCGAACAAAAAAGAACATACCAATCAGAATGACCAATGGATGAGCAGTCACGAACAACAATGAGTGGGTCAGAGAGGTATAGTCGAGCGAAGTGACCCAGAAACCGAAATGGAGAGCTAAGAATAC
>JAYYFM010000183.1:0-2595 GCA_036158745.1 Thermoplasmatota archaeon | reverse complement strand
CAGCAGAATCTGTTAGTCGGAGTGAAGGTTTTGGCGGGCAGGTTCAGATGCGTCGCTTTCCGTTGGAATGCAATCGCGGGGTTATCGTTTCTGGACGAGCAGGTGGTGTACCCTCGTTTTTTGACTCTGCAATAGGCGGAGCAGGTCCTCACCCTTTAGCTGGAATGGGTTCAGGATTCAACAAAATCAAACAGAATGAACCCGTTCTCGTTGATCTCGTTCACGTTCATCGCGGTTATGTTGTCGATATGACGCGTATGTTTTCGCTCGGTTCTCTTTCAGAGGAATGGCATCAGCGACTCGATGATATGATTACAGTGAAGGATGCTGTGGTGAAGGTTCTCAATCAAGGCGGTCTCTGCAGTCAAGCGTGGGTTGAAGGACAATCTCTTGCTCACGAACTCGGCCATGAGCAGCACCTCATGGGAATGCAACCAGATCAATCGAAATTCCTCGGCCACTCTGTAGGATTACAACTCGATGAGTCACCCGTTGTTGCTGCAGGTTTCGATCGTCCACTTCCTCTTGGTGGCACCATGGCCATCGAACCCAAGTTGGTCTATGCAGAGGGAAGCATTGGTTCAGAAGATACGTGGATTCGAAGTGAAGAGGGTATGCGCGCTGTTACTGCCCACGATGCTTGGCCATGGTTGACAGAATGGTAGGAACCATTCACCACGGTGCGTTCAAAGAGGTGGAATGTGAGCGTACTCTATGCCGGCTAAGCCATATGCTCCAAGTCACATTGGTTCCGTAGCGTCCACGTACACATCGATGAGAATTGCTGGAGCAGTCAAGGATTCACTCGTTGATTTGGTTTGTGAAGAATTGGATCGCCTCGTACCTTTGATGGAGGCCGCAACCCTCGACAATGATGCCGAGCGAAAGACACTCGATGATGCACAACGAACCCGGTTGAATTACAACCGTACGCGTGAACTTATGATCGACCGCATCAAACATGTCGAATCGGTAGGATCTGCAGCAGTTCAAGGAGGGATTGAACATCTTGAGAAATTCCTTGGCCGATTGATGCGGCATTGTGAGGAAGCCGCAAGTCGCGATCGAGTATCAACCATCAAGCCTCGCCATCTTGAAATCGCTCTCCATTCCATGGGGAAAGGAACCTCTTCCTTAGAAGATGAGGATGAAGAGCATCAGGAGGAAGAAGGTGTTGAAGTTCAGGGAGGTGGTATCATCACCATTACCCATGTCAAATCAATGTCTCGAACCCATGCGAAAATGGCCATTACGGATGATGCTGCAGAGGATCTTCTCCTGACATACGGAGACATGGTTTCCGAACTTGAGAGCGATATTCGCAAGCATGCCAATCTTGGACGAGATCCAATGTACTTCATCGATTCCGTTAATCGTTTGAGTGCCCTCATGGCTTTTGGATGGATTCGACGCATGCTAGTGAAGGCTGCTGACAATGCTCGAGAAAGAGGTTATTCTCGCATCGACATTGAGCAAATTGTTCACATCGATCCGTTTGAGTGACCATGTTGCTTACGTCGATTCTTCTCTCTGCATTGTTTGCAGGAATCGTTGCTACACTGGTCACGATTGCAATCGAGAAGTTCGGGGGTCGTACAGGAGGCGTTCTGGCAACCATTCCAACGACCATCGTTCCAGCAGCCCTTGGAATGTACAGCATTTCCGGAGAGACTGAATTTGCTCAATCGATGTCGATTGTCCCTCTTGGTATGATGGTGAATGCAATCTTTTTGTTGGTATGGATTCACGCTCCTCAGAGATTTGGTTTGTCCCTTGTTGGAACAACGATTCTCTCTTTGATTGCCTGGACGTTGATTGGAAGTCTGGGACTTCTTATTTCGAGTGAATTGCAAGCATCTGGCGTTGATGCGTTGGCCTACGCAGTTTCTGGATTAGGGCTGCTCATCCTCCTTGGTGTTTGGACGACGTGGACTTCTCGTCCAGCTCCGAAAGGAAGTCGAACGGTTCGTCCATCGGTGCTTGTTGTGCGCGGTTCTGCGGCTGCAACAGCGATTGGTATCGCAGTATGGTTCTCAAGCCTCTCGTATCCATTTGTATCCGGATTGGTTAGCACGTTCCCAGCCATTTTCCTGACATCGATGATTGCGTTATGGCTTGCACAAGGCCAAGATGTACCCCAAGGTGCAGCCGGACCAATGATGCTCGGAGGGGCGAGTGTAGGTGTCTATGCCGTAGTTGCTATCGTTCTCTTTCCAATGCTCGGGCCCGTTTTGGGTTCTATTGTCACTTGGTTGATTTCGATCATTGCGTGGACCATTCCGGCCTACATCTATCTCCAATGGCGTCAATCGTTGACAAGTCTAGACCAACGTTCCGAAGCAGGAACGTCAACGATGTCGAGGTGAAGAGATGCGACGCCTTTGATTTCTGAAAGGTGGCGACGCAATGCTCTGGCATCGATGAGACAACACGGACAATGCGGCCGTGAGGGTTGATAGCGAATACGAACATCACCTTCTTCAGAGATGTTGACCGCTTGGACATAGGGTGACTCTGTGAGTGGCTTGTCCATATGCGGATCCTGCCAATTCCCCATCGCTTTGATCAAGCGACGTTGAAGCTTTTTCTGCAGAC
>JAYYFM010000182.1:0-2596 GCA_036158745.1 Thermoplasmatota archaeon | reverse complement strand
AACCCGAAGCGTTCCTCGAATGCACGAGCAACAACGGTAAAGTCCCCATCATGGGTTGCTACAACAATTGAGCCAACGTTGTCGATTGGGCGATTGGAAAGGACCGAAGCGTATTGCATAATCTTTCGATCTGGGTGTTGGGGATAGATCTTTTTGCCATCAATTTCGGTTCGAATGTTCTTACCCTCGTAATGCTGACGCATTTTTGTTAATTCATCGTAGATTTCATTGTGTTGCGTAAGGAATGCATCCATCGAAGACTTCACTTCATCACTTACCGCCTCGGCTTCGATTTCATCTGAATTGCCAGCCCAAGTACTGAAATCGAAGATGATCTCATCGACGATTGATTTCATGTTTTCAGGAGACACGGTTGATTCCAAAACCTCACTGTCTACGAGTGCATTTTTGAACCTTGAACGTATGTCATCGATAGAACGAGTGATGTTCTCAACTTCACTCCGAACAACCTTCGGCAACCAGAGGTCGACCTTGTCATTCGCTGCTAGGTAGAGAAGATAGCCTGCAAAGTGGGATCGCTGATTGGTTGAATCTTCAAAGTGATTTGAACGATTGAGTTTTTCTTGAATACGTCGATACAGGGCATCGATGACGATGTTTGTGTCCACCAAAACGAGCGGCTTGAGTGGAAGATGTCTGAGATATCGTCGATCCGATGTGCGTATGTCGGATTGGTGACGACGGAACAATACCAATTCTAAGTTTGCGAAGGATTTGTTTCGGTCTTTGAAACGACCAGACAGTTGTGCACGCTCAAGTATGCGAAGGGCATCCAAAGGTGACGTCTCACTCGCTTGCTGAGCAAGTGTATGCACTTCCATTGCATCCGGATTATGCATCAACATGATGTCACGATATCGACGATCAAAAGACTTCGAACTTTGTGTCCTATAGTCACGCTGCAAAGCGTTTGTAGCAGCAAGTAGGCGGCCCGTAAACGGTTCTTTCGGCAATGGTTTCGGGTGCTCATCTGGGTAGGTATGGAGGAGGTCAAGCTCATCTTCTTTGAAGACGGTTTTTGTTCTCGTTTTCTCGCCTTCTTCTGTCTCTTCGACAATGGTCTCTTGTCGCTTAACGAAATTCTTCAACATCGATGTTGCCTGTGCAGTCTCTTGAATGGAAGCTTTGTGTGACACGTCGATGTAAAGTTGGAATCGCTTCGTAATCGCTGCACGCAAATTCGGATGTTCGGACAAGAGTTGCTTCGCCTCTCCCCATTTCTTGTCGAATGCGAAGTGAATCAGAGCCTTTCGGTAAAGCATCATCTCTTCATCATAAGCAAACTCTCTAGAATCTGCTGAGCGTTTGAACAGTCGTGCAGCAGAGAGATTCTTGCCGTTGGACGCGTCAAGCGTCGCTTGTGCGAGCAGAGCCCAAATCGAACGTGGATGATGGGATTGATACCACTGAACCAACGATTCAATGCCGAGATCGAATTCGTACATCAACTCACGAACGCCATCAACGATGGGGTAAGGAATTGACGGTTGCTTCAAAACGATCTCAAGCAATGAAATGACTTGGGATGTATCATCCCCACGTTCGAGAGAAAGACGGACGTTGTTCAAACGAAGCTTCGAAACGATAGTTCGCAAGAGGGCTTCTCCCATGTCTGTCATTTCGCCCTCTTCCAAGGATTCAATGACGTTACTGAGGTGTTTCTCATCAACGAGATGTGAGCCACCAGACGAAAGAGCGTTGACGATTTGATTGACTGCTAGGATTCCCTTCTTGGGTAACGTGCCAGTCAACTCAAGCTTGCTGACGGATTCCTCAATGCGCCCCTCAAGCAAAAGCAACAATTTGTATTCGTCTTCATTAATCGAGGCTGGTACATCGGTCGACTGAACCACTTGCAGCGCTTTCTTTCGTGCGCTTCGAGCCAATTTCCAGTTCGCTTCATCATGATTTGCACTCAAAAGATGAGCGACAATAAGCGTCTCAAATGGATGTGTAGGAATAGCAAGTTCGTCCTCGAGCAAAATGGTAGCCAACTCATCCAAGTCGAGGGTCTGGACAAAAATATGCACGGCAAGAGATTGAACCTCCATCCAGCCTTCACTGTTTTGATTTCGGAGAAAAACCAACGCCTTGGCTCGAAGTGACGTTGGTATTGCATCTTCTTGAGCAATTGAGACCAGACCTCCTTCATCGATGTTGTTCATATTGGCCTCGAGCCATGAGAAGGCATCCGGGTGGTCCAGTCGAATCAAGAGCGGTAACAATTCTGATGCATCAGAATCGTGTTCGAGTGAGATGGACTGAATGATTTCCAAAGCATCGTCATTTCGGGCTTCTTCAACATAGCACTGAAGCATCTTCCATCGAACAACATCAACTCTGTTGGTTGGTGCTTGAGCACCAATGAGGATTTCAAGGCCAATTTCCAACTGGGATGTTGTTGGGCTCATGTGATCCAATGGACCATTCAACCACGCCAATTTGAGAAGTGCCTTGCCGAGATCGTCGTCGTTCTGCGCAAGATAATCATCGCTCCATTCGATCGTATCTCCGGTCAGGACCATGGCAAGCTCGTATCGTTCTGCAAGTGATTTGTTCGCCTTCCGTAGTCGCT
>JAYYFM010000181.1:0-2646 GCA_036158745.1 Thermoplasmatota archaeon | reverse complement strand
ATGCGGATTCTTATCCAGTGGGAGGACGTACCGCTTGAATTGCAGCAGAGTAACGGTGTCCATCGCTTGAGAACATCCGGAGGAAAGCAAGTCGCAGCTCCTGAAGTGATCACCAAGGCAGAAGGTGATGAAATTCTCACCAATTACCGCTGGCGAGCACTCGAACCTGGCGACTACGTCTTCTGTTTGAATGGTCAAATCGATCGGTTTCAACCCTACATTTGGAGCGGTGTCTACGCTGTAGAGAGTTCAGGTCCAACAGATGCCTCAGAATTCGAAGGGAAGGTTTCGTATGAGGCCCAATTCTTTGATTTCTCAACTGGAGAGAAAGAGGACTTGTCGCAACAAAATGGAGTATTGTTGTTCCCTGTCATCGGATTCTTCATCTTCTTTTCAGCTCAGTTTTATCGTTCAACAACATCCACTCGCCTACGTTCCTTTGTTTTCGTTCCGGCCATTGTACTGCTCTTCTTGAGCGGCATTGTTAGCCCTCTGTGGACTATGGCTGATGAATCCCAATCCAACTCGGAGTGGTCTTTGGAGCGGCTTTTGGATGAGCGAGTCAAACAACTCTGGGATGTTTCAAGCCCTGCGACACCCGAGGCGACCATGATCGAACACGTAGGAGCGACCTTTGGTATTCGAAATGGTGAAGATTTGAGACTGTGGCTGAACATTGAATCGGCATACGAACGAGAAGATGGACGTTGGCAGCTCATTATCGAAGGACTTGACGATGTCAGGATTGACCAGCTTGTCTTCGATCATATTTCCGAATCTCGCATGGGAAGAATCACAGACGGTCTCGATGAACAAATCGTCACATTCTCCATTATTGCAACCCGTGCGTTGCTCCTCGATTTGATGATGTTGGAAGCACTGCTTGTTGTAGATGAGCAACCTTCAAACTCAATTCATCACATTGACACTGCGATGATCTCGACCTCTTCATTTGGTTCCTTATCATCACCGACATGGGCCACTCGCCCCGCAAGTATTGACGATGCTTCTTGGAAGCGATTGCAGACTTCGCTCTATCCTGAACGGATAACTGTGACATTGTGCGATTGTGAGCTTGATCTGTTGGACCTCCAAGTCGAATATTCGAATCAATTTGGTGCTGAAGACACGCCTTCGTTCGATGCACTAAGAACAACCAGTGGCATCATCCCTCATGCCGGAGTCGTCACAATCGTATCGATTCTTGTTTGTCTAGCCACCATCGTCAATGAAGAGCAGCGACGTAGGAAAGCGAAGCAGTTGGCTGAGGCATATGCTTCGAGCAGCACAATTTGGACATCACTCTTCTGAGGATGCTTTCTTGGCTTTCTTGGAAATGTCTTCGGCTTCCTCATCGCTGATGCCTAGTGCGCTTTGGAATTGCTTCAACTCAGCCAATTCTTCTTCAGTGATGATGCCGTCATCCCAAGCCTCTTCGTAGGCTTTTGTGAGGAATTCCTTGTAAGCATCTGGGTTGAGAAGAACATCTCGAATGAGTCCATGATCAATGCTGGTGCCGGATGAAGAAGATGCACTCAATTCCATCATTGCAGCGGAACGGCGCATCTCTTTGACAGCCATATCTTTCAGACCATGTCCAGCCCATACGGCGCCCGCAGCAACGACAGACGCTGCAAACCAGCGCATGAGGTCAGGATCGACAAGTTCGCCTGGAGTCACGAGGTGGAATAGCCCTAGGACAGCCATGGCTGCACCACACATCACCTCGAACCAATCGTTGAGATCGGGTTCATCGGAAAACACAGAGAGGCGTTGTTCAATCAGGAGTTCAGTCTGTTCGTCCATGAACTTCGTATTGACTGGAGGGACTTAGGCGTGTCGGCAGCCAAGACGAAGCGCATTCCTTTTCAGCCGTTGGCGTAACCTACGGCTATGGGCGAGGAGGAAAGGTCGATTCACAACCTTTCTTTGCCGAAGGAAGCCATCGATTTTTTCGAATCAGAATGGGGTATTGAACGACTTCATCCACCTCAATTTGAAGCGATGGGCCCTTTATTTGATCAACACAATATCTTGCTGGCAATTCCAACTGCATCAGGCAAGTCGCTTGTTGCTTACATAGCCATTCTCAATCAGCTGCTCAATCACAACCCAGGCTCTCGGGCTGTCTACATCGTACCACTCAAAGCGCTTGCGAGTGAGAAATTCGAGGAGCTGAAGGAAATCGGTCAGCACCTTGGATTGAAAATCGGTCTTGGCATTGGTGATGCAACATCTGAAGCGAAAAACATCGATGATTCCGACATCCTGATTTGTACATCGGAAAAACTCGACTCCTTGATGCGTGGTCGCTCTGAACTGATGAGCAACGTATCGGTTGTGATTGCAGATGAATTCCATTTGTTGCATGATGCGAGTCGTGGGCCAACGCTTGAGATCAATCTCACTCGATTGCGAACCTTACGACCGAATGCACAGTTGATTGCATTATCAGCAACCGTCGGAAACTGTGAGATTCTTGCTCAATGGCTTGACGCTACTTTGGTTCAATCCGATTGGCGTCCTGTCGATCTCGAATACGCTACACTACACGACCGTCATTTGGAACCTCGAAAAATTCAATCCTCATCGCTTGACTCAAATGAAAATGTTTTGTCGCCCCCACGCCATCTCGAGGGTCCGTTG
>JAYYFM010000180.1:0-2647 GCA_036158745.1 Thermoplasmatota archaeon | reverse complement strand
GTTTCATGGGACCCTCAAGTCGACTGGGCTCAAATTCCCGGCCTTTCCAATCCTGACCTCTTCCTAGGTGGTAACTCGTATTCAATTGGTCTGTTGTTCAACTCTGACAACAGCGGTGCCTCTGAGGGTATGCATGTTGACGACTTTATCCAATTCGGAATCTCAAAGGTCGCAGACTTCGAGCTCGGCATCGACTGCGACAATCCAGAGGCAGGATACTCGACACCTCCTTCCAACACTATTTCTCTTCACTGTATGGTGACCAACAACGGGTACTCCAGCGCGACCATTTCCGTCTACTCCAACGTCACCAACTTGACATGGATGGATCCAGCATTCCCTTCGATTCGAATTGAAACAACGAACCCGAACGACTTCTTTTCACCGGTCATCATCCAAGGCCTTGGTGCAGGTGAAACAACCGATGTTTACGTCAACATCAGCATACCAGCAGGTGCAGACGTACAACAACAAACATGGCAGGTTTGGTTCAGAGATAGCGGTGGTACCAATTCTGGTGAGAAGGGTCGAGTGACCATGAATCTCGCTGTTACTGAGCAGTTTGGAGTTTCATTGACCTCACAAACTCCGCTTCTTGCAGATACATTGCTGCCTGGTGAATCAGGTCTCATCCCAGTGCGCCTTCAGAACGTTGGAAATCGCGATGCTTCCTACAACCTAGTCACAACGTTCTCTGAAGAAGGCTGGAGTGCAGTTGTTGAGGACGAAACAGGTGCGCCTGTTCCTAATCCAATTATCCTTGGTAAGGCCGAAGTCATCAACTTGAAGCTCAATGTCACAGCCAACAACCTTGCAACACCTGGGGTTGTTTCTTTCAATCTGCGAGCCACCTGTCCTTCGTGTGGAACATCGCTGTTCGGTGCTGATATCCTTGGACGAAACATCGAGGTTCCGATTTTGCGACAAGCGAGCATCTCCGCTGACGAGAACACCTTCTCGAGCGCTGCAGATGGTGTCACTGAGACTGTTTACATGACACTGCTCAACCTCGGTAACGACGACGAACAATACGCACTCTCACTCGGCGGACCGCATCAGTACCTCCTCGGCGCACAACTTGCAGGCGAAACAACCGCTATCCTTGATGCGTGGGATGGAGAGACAACACTCATTCTGACCCTCCCAATGCCGGTGGGATTGTCCCCCGCTCCGTACTACGTCGATGTCATTGCAACCAACGTCGATGATGCCTCCGTTTCCGTCACGTACAGAATCAATGTCGAGATTTTGGATACTGCGGCTGTTATTGTCATGGATGAATCCTCCGACCAATCGTTCTTGCCAGGTTCAATGGATACGACCGACCGCACGTTCAACATCACCAATTACGGTAACAGCGATGACCGATTCACCATTACGCTTGATGTCCCAGATGGCATGGTCGCTGAACTCATCGATCCAGTTCCAATCGGCGATGTTGCGACAACACCAATCATTCCTTCTGGTGAATCTTGGGATGCTCGAGTACGATTCCGATTCCTTGCTGATGCAGACGGTTCTCGAACACTCGGCTTGACCGCTACCTCCGTCAACGATCCAAATATTTCCGACACTGGGGAAGCAACCTATCTTGTCGGTCGTCAAGGAACCATTGATTTGACGCCGCCAGCACCTATTGCCATCGAGGAAGCAGACCTCATTTACGTCATGGACATCGAAGTCAAGAACAAACTCAACCCACTGGTCTATCCCTCACAAACCATTTCGATGGACAAGGTTGATGGCGATTGGTCGAGTTACCTCAGCGTCCGAATTAACAGCGATGACCGTCAGTTCGCACTCGAATCAGACATGTCTCGAACCGTTACGGTTGAGGTGCAAGTCAGCGAAGCAACTTTGATCAACTTACCTTCTGACACGCTCACCGTGAACTTCACAATTTATGCTACGTCGTTAACTGTGGCAGACTCGCCTACTGCAAAACTCACCGTTGTCCTGCAAAAGCAGACCTCGACCGCAGGTGAGGGGGACGGTGCATCTTCCGAAGATGATGGTCAATTGGTCAAGAACATCGTTCTCTGGTCTGGATTCCTGATTGTTGTTGGCGTCCTTGGATTCATCACGTTCAAGATTCTTACCACCATTGAGAAGGAAGATGACCTTGACGACTGGGACGACATGTACCAAGATTCTTTGACAGCAACCTACGGAGCGGTTGCAGCTGCACCTACCGTTCCAATGGCTGCACCTCCAAGTCCTGAGCCGATGGCAGTTCCGGAGGCAGCACCACCTGCACCTGTTTCTGCGGGCCCTCCTCTCCCCCCTGGTGGACTCCCAGATGGTTGGACAATGGAGCAATGGGAGCATTACGGTCAGCAATATCTCGACGGGCAGTTGTAAACTGCTCAGTCGTAGGGTTCAAGACCCACAGCAACTCGCCCCAAACAGAAGGTGAACAACATGTATGGAAACGGACAGGCACCAATCTTCATTCTCAAAGAAGGAACACAACGCACGCGAGGCCGTAGTGCGCAGTCAAACAACATCGCTGCTGCAAAGGCAGTTGCAGACTCCGTTCGTTCCACACTGGGGCCAAAAGGCATGGACAAGATGCTTGTTGATTCAATGGGCGATGTTGTCATTACGAACGATGGTGCAACAATTCTCAAGGAAATGGACATCGAAC
>JAYYFM010000179.1:0-2663 GCA_036158745.1 Thermoplasmatota archaeon | reverse complement strand
GGCAGCAAACAAGCCGAGATCGCATAGCCCGGTATTGCGGTGGATTCGAAATCCACTGTCCCTTGGACGCGGGGGTTCAAATCCCTCTCTCGGCGCTCAAATGTAGAACGCATCTGGTTCTTCCATGAGTTCTCGAACATGATCTGTATTGGCATTTGGAGCCAATTCGTTCAGTTTTGCAAGCAAAGCAGATGTTGCATCTTCAGGAAGTCGAACATCAAGATTCCAACCATCGGAAAGGAATTTCAGGAGACGAATGGAAGCATGAACGTCTCCACTTGCTCCAACCGTTGTTGCCATTGCGCAAACCGAGGACAAGCCAAACATTGGTGCGAGCGATGCCATGAGAGCAGACATACCAATTGCACCACCGGAAGGTTGGTCCCGTCGAACATCAACACCACGCTCTTCCAAGTTCACTCGATGACGTGAAGACGTTGCAACCGCAAAGGCTTCTTTGACATCAGGAGCGGACATCAATCCAGCCAGAACGATGATTTCATTGACCCCTGAATCGGAGAGATGTTTCAGCAATTCGGTTGTAAAGTCGTACTGTTGGAACGATTCGCTCGGTTGACCTCGTCCAGTAATGGTAAGAATCGAACTCACTCCTTCGAGATTAATACGTTTGACAAGAAGATGGGGCGGTGCTAGCAAACCATCCTCATCGAGTCGAGCAAGTGGAGTGAGACCTGGATGTATGAAGCGTGCAATTGGTGTTGCTTCATTGGCTTCATTCAGCAATTCAACAGCATTCTTGCCAACATCTCCAACACCAGGCAGAGCAAAGAGAACAAGGTCTGAATTCTTGAATCCATCCTCGTCCAACACATCGACCAAGAGTGTCATGAATCTCCTACCCTCTCATTGAAGGGTATAATGTTTGAGAACAAATGAAGCCGAAGGGGTTCATTCTTCTTCTTGTTGGCTAGCACCACTTCGCATTTCTTCCAGCGAAGGAAGTGTAGGGATGGTTTGTGACCAATCAGGAGATTCAACGTTGTTGAGTTGCCTTCGAATGTTGGCTCGGTGATCTTCAGGAGACCACTTCAATGGTGCAGCAGCTTGTGCCTTACCACCACATTTTGGGCAGGTTGTTTCCAAGCACCATGCGCTACATTCGACGCATTGTTGGAGCAGTTGACGGGGCATTCAAATCACTCTCGGTAAGAATCCGCAGTTCCACCTGCTTCTTCAATCACGGAAACAACAGCTGCTATCGAAGCAGTCCAGGTGTCTTCTGCAGTCTTGAAATCCGGTGCACGGAGTTCGATTCTGTATTCTGGAGCCCCGTCGTAGTAGCAGTTCACTTCGATTTCTTCTTCCGGAGAGGAAATCTTCTCAGCCGCAACAAGCGCATCTCTGATGGTTTCTACACCGTTCCTTGTTTCGACCTTCAAGGTCAGAATTCCACGAATTTCGACATATGGAGGAATGATGTTCTCGACTGAGAGTTCGATAAAGGGTTGAATCCAGTCGCCTTCAAAACCCGCATCAACGATTGAGCCATCATGCATTGCTGCTTCTTCGAAGGCTCCGTAAAGTGTTTCAAACACTTGCGTTAATTCTGTTTGAAGTTCGGTTGCAAAATCTGTTTCCCACTTCTGAGATTCTGAAAGCACCTTGAACAATTGGAGAGCACGTTGCTCGTTCTTCCATTGCTGCATGCGGTCACGACGGCGCTCCTCTGAAACCGACTTCAACGAGAGTTTTAGGGAACTGCCGTCGCGGCGGCTTGGCATGACTTTGCAAACCAAACGCTGTCCTTCACGAACGAATCGACGGATGTTCTTGATCCAACCACTTGCAATTTCGCCAATGAAAATGAATCCATCAACGCCTTGGTACTCATCGAGGGATACGTCAGCTCCGTTTTGTTTCACACTGTGAACTGTAACAACAACGAGTTCGCCCTCTTCAGGGTAGATGAGGTCGGTTTTCGACATGGAGGCTCAGCCTCCTCATTCCATTGTTTCGAGAACAGTACAGCCGACGAGGTTCGCTTTTCCGCCAGATGGGTTTGTCAACGTAGCGCCGCAGACATCACAAGAGATGATGGTGGTTGCACGAGAGAAAATCACGGTTTCATTACCGCAGTCTTTGCATGAAACTTTCATAAATTGGCCTACCATTTTTTCACCTCATCGATCGACTAATTCGAACTTCTTGGCTCGCTTGCATGGTGCGTAGTGAGCCTTTCCAGTCTCAGTACAGCGGTAGAGGATGTTGACACGCTTGGTTGGCTTTTCTCGGCCATCCGGCTTTGGACGTGGGAAACCACGGTACCCACGCATAACCTTACGGAAACGTCGCTGTCCCCAGCGAAGTTCCGAGGCTCGCTTTTTCTTGACACGCTCGACTGTGTGGAGCGTGTGCTTACCAGCAGAAGGACTGTAGCGCTTGATTTGACGTGGCATCTTTACCATGGTCATCACCTGAACAGTTTGGCGACCATCGTCGGGTATTTATTGCTGTCGTAGCATGACTCCACTTCAAACGATGCCACAAAAAGCAGATTTACAGCCATATTCATAAATCGAGCGGGATGAAAGACACACATGGAAAACGAACTCAAAGTCGCACTCCTACTTTGGGCGCCTCTGGGTTTGGTGTTCGTATCCTTTGGGCTTCAATTTCGGAAAGATTCCGGAGCACAGAAACTT
>JAYYFM010000178.1:0-2678 GCA_036158745.1 Thermoplasmatota archaeon | reverse complement strand
GGGTCCGCCCATTGGACATTACGATTTTTTTGCCGTTGTTGATCGGACCATATGTTTTGCATTTCATACAAAATCCCTCAATTGAAGTCATAACACTCGCTCACCGAAGGATATGTATGAACTCTTTGGCCAAAAAATCGCTAATTCCATGGTTAGACCCCCTACTTTTTGGCATGAAAACAGCTTTTATTGAACATTCTTCGAAATGCGGAATTGAAAAACGTGATACTGCGCCGATCCTAAGTGAAAATTAGCAAACATGTATTTCCAAACTACGGGAGAAATGTCGTATAACTACCATTATGCGACGCATTGTGTCATTGTTTCTCGTCTGTTTTGAGTTGATTAAGAAATTGTACTTCATCAACCTCGAATATTCCAACAAGCGGAGGACCGCTCATGAACGATTCGAGTGGACCATGTTCCGGATCGAGCTTCTCACTAACGATTTTCGATATCTTCTTCATATGTTTCCTCGATCCGTACAATGTCTGTACGAGAAACAGTGGTTGACCATCGACAGATTTAGCAGCCCATGCCAACAAGCAACCATCTTGCCTGCGTTTCATTTCTTGATGAGCGTTTAGGATTCTCAAAAATCGGGCGTCGACTTTCTTGTGTGACGAACAAACAACCGTTTCTAGCCAAGCCATGATATTCACCTAATACTATTTCGTAAATTGATTGATTTGTTACTTCTGCAAATGTCCATTGTCTAATTTTCAATATAATGACCTTCGAGGCACGTTGAGTGGACGGGCGAACTCGACGGAGTCATACACCAGCTTTCCCAGTGGCGACTCTTGAGAATGTTGAAGTTCGCAATGGCTCCCTTTTTGATGACGCCGTGCTCGATCCCATCAGAACGAGGAGTAGAAAGAGCAGCGTGTCGAGTTACACAATACAATGCATCGTAAGGAGACATTCCATTTCTCTGAACTGCTAAGGAGCCGATGAATGGAATACTGTTGGTGTTGCAGTTTGGATTGAAGTCTGTAGCCATAGAGAATGGAATACCCATTTCTTGAACAGCTTTGAAGTCCGGCCATTGGTCACCGTTAAAGTAGGGTGTGCCAGGAAGAAAACCTGTGATAACACCTGCTTCTTTCATTGCAATTCGTGCTTCCATTGGAGTGTGATGAGCATGATCCGCAGTCATTACATTCAATTCAGCAGCAAGTTCTCCACCACCTCCATCTGTGAATTCGTCGATGTGCATGCGCAAATCAAGACCGCCTCGACGTGAGGCGCGTAGTATGTCTTCAGCCTGTTCGATTGAAAACCAGCCAGGTTCGCAAAATACATCTGCGGATTCTGCCAACTCAGAGGCCAGAACAGCAGGTAATTGTTCAGACAGGATTTCCTCTGTATAGGACTCGTAGGTTTGATCAGGCGTCACGGCATGAGCACCCATCCACGTTGAGTGAATGGATGGTAGATGTTCCTCAGATTTGAGTTGATTCACGATTTTAAGGAGACGCAACTCATGTTCGGTTGACAATCCATATCCAGATTTCGCTTCAAGGAATGTTGTACCATTACGCAGTGCTTGCGATAAACGTGTTTTACCAATGGCCAATAATTCTTCTTCACTGCTTCCACGAGTCGTGGAAACTGTTTGCATAATACCTCCCCCCATGGCTGCAATATCTGCATAGGAGTGCCCTTGCATACGTAGGTTGTGTTCGTTAAATCGATCACCCGACCATATCAAATGGTTGTGTGCATCGATAAACCCAGGAACAATCGCCTTGCCACCAACATCGACAAAATTTGCGTCTGACGATTCAAACTCTTCTATTGATTCTACGATTGATTCTATTTTGTTATTCTTTACAATAATCGATTTTCCAGAAGTTATTGATGGTTTATCATCCATGGTTTGCAACGAACCAATGTTGTGAAAGATGGTTCGCATGGTTGGGGGACAAGGTGAGAGTTGAAGAACAATCGCATGCACGGTGGTCCATGGACGAAGGCAAATGGACCATAGGAATTGAGTCCACAGCGCATACATTCTCATTCGGACTAGTAGACCCAAACGGAATTCCCTATCCATCCGTTGGCGACACAATCAAACCACTTGAGGGAGGTATACATCCTCGTGAGGCAGCTGATCATCACCGGGATTATGCAGCGGACTTGTTCACACGAGTTTTGGACTCACAAAATTTGACCTCAAAAGATATTGGGGCTATTGCTTATTCCCAAGGCCCCGGATTGGGACCCTGTCTACGCATTGGTGCATCCGTCGCTCGTACGCTCTCAAGCAAGTTAGAAGTGCCACTCATAGGGGTCAATCATTGTGTAGCACACATCGAAATCGGACGCCAACAATGTGATTGCGATGATCCCGTTTTGTTGTATGTAAGTGGAGGCAACACACAAGTCATAGCAAAATTGCAAGGTAAGTATCGCGTTCTCGGAGAAACACTAGACATCGGTATAGGAAATATGCTGGATAAGTTTGCTCGACAACAAGGAATTCCGTTCCCTGGTGGACCAGTTATTGAAAAACTAGCTAAGGAATACATCGATCAACATCCTGATGCATCACTGGACGGGCTTGAGTTACCATATCCTGTTCGAGGCATGGATCTTGCCTTTTCTGGAATCCTAACCGCTGCTCAGAGACTCATCGAGAAAGGTCATTCCCTTGGGGCAGTCTGTTGGTCTCT
>JAYYFM010000177.1:0-2703 GCA_036158745.1 Thermoplasmatota archaeon | reverse complement strand
CCGACTGTCGTTGCTTCCCACTGGTAGCCATCTGCGACAAAGTCCGTGGTGATATCAGTGACAGTTCCAGCATCTGTATCCTCAAACAGCCACGTGAGAACATCAACACTGAGCGGGTTCAAATCACCGTCACTGAGAGCGACGGAGAAGTCGATGGAGTGATCAGCACTGATGTTGTACACTGTTCCAGTGTCACCATTGGAAGCGATGGTGTTCATGGTGAAGACTTGGATGATACCTTCTGAGACCTCAACGTTCACAATCTCGCTAAACAGTTGGCCGTTGTACGTGTATTCTGCACGTAGGACATAAGCAGTTGACGAGGCTAGGACCGGCATGAATTCGGTCTCATCGGACAATGTGTACAACAACACAGATTGTTCGCTCCAATCTGGATGAGCGACGGTCCAGTTGACATCGATGGTCCATCGGTTGCCTTTCGCATCGCTCGCCTTGGCCTTGACTGCGAGTGTTTCATCAGCTGTTATGCTGAAGGTTTGGTCGTCAGCATCGTTTGAATCAACGATGAGAACCATGTCAACCATGACACCCTTGGAGACGTTGATGGTAATCGATGCAAACGTTGTCTCATATTGTGCGGAAATGACTCGAGCACCGAGACCGTTTGGAATCCACTGGACTGGATGATCAAGCGTTATGTTCAACGCACCATCATCAATCGACGTCCAATTTGCAAGTGGTAGACTCACTGGCAATCGATTGCCCTGAACGTCGATTCTTGTCGTGTTAAGGAAGACGACTTCGTCAGCCGTGATGTCCCATACGGATGGGACAATTTCCAACGATGCCATTTGACCGTGTCCTGTCTGGATGGTGATTGAGTCCGACAGTCCGATTGCAGACGTAACAGAGAGTTGCCACGTACCAACAGTGTTGGCAAAATACATGCTCGTCGCTTCACTGTAGAATCCATCGTTGACGGAATACGAGAGGGCACCTGCCTCGGTGAGCGGGATGACGTTTTCGAACTGGTCGTACAGCGTTGTTGTGATTTCACATTCAGTTCCAGCAGGTACAACGCCTGTGCAACCTGTGAGTTCAATGGTCGTTGGTGCACCCAACTCAACAAGGACGTTGACAACAATCGAGGTTGTCTGCCACGTGACGGTGACCGTTTGACCACCAACAGCGTAAGGCTGGAAGATATCGCCGAACGTACCGCCCATGGAACCGTTGCTCGGCGTGAACGTGATGCTTTGACCTGGTACAGCGTTGCCATGTTGATCGACAACGTCTGCAGTCAATTCAAGCGTTTCATCAGCAGTAATTGTGGCCGTAAGCGGTGAAACAACCAAGTCAATCGGAGCACCCGGTGTAACGGTCACTGTCTCGTCTTCACAAATCACACCGAAACATGCAGTGATTGTATGGGTTCCTGTTGCTGTAGGCGTGAACAATCCTGTCGAGTCGATACTACCGCTGCTTGCAGACCAAACAACAGGAACGCTCGCAACCAAGGAGTTGTAGTCAAAGGTTGAAGCACTGAACTGAACGGTTGAATCAGCATCCGTTGTGGTAGCAGTCGGTGAGATGGTAATCGAATCAATATCGGTGTAATTCATCATCAAAAGCGGACGCTTCGAGGAGGTTTCGTCGCTGTTGTCAGCAAAGTCTGCTTCCATCCATCCTTGGGTCGGTGATCCAATAATGACCCAACTGTGAACACCATCGATGTACATCATTCGATGACCAAGATCAAAGAAAATGGTGGAATCAATGGCTTGTGCATTGCTCATGAAGACCGTATCGATTGGTGTTGCATCGTAATCAACACCGGATTGCATTCCAGCTGCTGCCCACATTGCGGTTCCAGTTCCGTTCCACGTTGCTGTTGTTTCAGACCAACCGGTGGTGATTACACGATGCACGGTGAAGGTCATACCGGTTGCACCTGCGCCGAAGTTCAAATCTTCAAGATACATTCCAAGGCTGACCGAGTGAACGTTCATGCTTGGGTTGAATGGAATTTGACCGAAGTCAGCACTCAGCAACAAGCGATATTCGTCTTGAGCAGCATCGAGGCCAATCACGTTGGCGTTTCCATCGAGGTTTGTATCGATCAGGCCACTAAAGATGGAGACATCTTGGACATTGGTGTGTGCAAGTTCTTCAATCTCGTTCCCAGTTTGGAACTTATAGGTCCACGTATGGTCGTTGTTGTCCATGGTTTGTGGATCACCAACTCCGACAATCCAACGTGAGGACGATGGTCCTGGAATCGATCCATTGACCGCTTGAACCCACCACTCGAAGGTGGAACCAGCTGCGACTGTGTCTGCAAAGGTGAAACTTGTTCCAGTAATCTGGCTTGAGGTTGCAGATTTGAAGGTGTACTGGCCAGACTCGTTACGGATCGTGACAATGTAGCCCGTGGCCCCGGAAACAGTGTTCCAGTTGAGAACTGGCTTGTCAAGTGACTCCAACAGATTGTTGGTCGTATCGTACAGCACAGCACCATCAAGTGGCGAGAGCAGCACTGGTTGTGCAGGAGGTACAACACCAGCGACGTTGTCTACGTAGTCAATCCGTAAAGTTGGTCGCCAGGACTCTGTTGCGTGTTCGCCGGAAGCAAACGTATGGAGACTGCTTCCAGAACCTACAGCCTTGAGTTGAATGGTCATCGTTTGGTTACCATTGGCAATGTTTGATTGTGCAAGTGAGGTAATGTCCCATTCAAGCCAT
>JAYYFM010000176.1:0-2717 GCA_036158745.1 Thermoplasmatota archaeon | reverse complement strand
CCAACCACCGAACTCAAGATCGTTAGCGATAAAATTAGCGAGACGATTCAGATTGGTGGGTCCGTACGATCTCTTCTCGAGGACCATTCAGGACAAGGTCGCTTTGACCTCAATTGGGAAGTTGATGCTGCTGTCGAAGCGCTCAATGTCTTTGGTTCACGTTGGACCATCGAGATTCTTTCGACGCTTTACATTGCAGGTGATCGCCGATTCAATGAGATGAAGCATCTTCTCAAAGGAATCTCATCGCGAACACTCTCTGACAAACTTCGCTATCTTGCTGATGAAGGATTGGTTGAGAGAATCGTGACCGATGGGCCACCTGTTCGTGTCACGTACAGACTTTCAAGCCACGGTTTAACGTGCGGCAGGCTTCTTTCTCCCCTCGTCGCCTTCATGAAAATCCATCAAGGTTCAATCATCAGTGCATAGATGCATCAATACGATGAATTAAGATACAAAGAGGTCATCATCAACTTATGGCTCTTCTTGCTCAGTGGGTCCGCCAGCGTCCTTGGCTCGCTGCGGGCATTGCTGGTGCTGCAGGAGGTATCGCAGGGATTGCTCACGGTATAGCAGCCATGACCTCGACCGCTTCAGCGCTCGCTTTTGGTGGTATTTCGACCAAACGTCAATCGAGTGAACATCCGTTCCGAACACGCGTTCTACGAACCCTCGAACGCCACCCTGGACTCTGTTATAGAGAATTACAGCATGAGCTCAGTGCTGCCAATGGTACACTCCGCCACCACTTGGACGTGATGCAGAATCATGGTAGCATTACCGTCATGCCAGTCAATGGACGAACCTGTTACTTCGCAGGCGGCCCATCGCAAGTCGAACTGCTTCAGTCTGTTTCAACGAATCATCAAAAGATGGCATCAAGTCTGCCAATTGGGCTGTCAGCGGTTCAACGTCAAGTCATTGATGACATTCTCGAAGAAGGTGTTCCTCGTTCACAAGCCGAGCTTGCTCGACGTATCGGTCGGTCTCGAGCGAGCGTTCACTCCGCTGTCAAAGTCTTGCGTCGTCGAGGCGTCTTGCGATTGGATGTGCTCAATCTCGCTTCGCACATCGAAATCGATACGTTCCGTCGCTCCGATCGTTTGACGTACCAATGGGACGATGGGCGTCGCGCACAGGCTTAATTTTCGCTTTTTGAAAAGCAATTGTTGCACAGCCTTCAAAGACCATCGCCATGCGTCATTCCTTATGCTCAATGTCAAGTTGGAAGAACTACCAATGCCAACGTCCGATCGTTCAATTGATCGATTGATTGGATGGTTCGTTGAATCGTTTTGTTTTGTTCGAAGAAAGGGTGATGCAACCGCTGACTATGGCTCAGCATCACCGATTCATCGTATGCTGCGTGATCATTTCTTCGCACATCCAACCACTTCTTGGGATGCTCAATCTCTTTCCGATGAATTGGCTATGACACCTGCAGCATTGAATCACCACTTGGCTCGGCTCAGTCAATCCGGATTGCTCTCGTATACCAATGAAGGAAAAGGCTGGAGAACATACATTCTCAGAGGAGGGGGGTTGTCGCAAGCGTTGGAGTTGTGTTTCGCTCAATACAGATTGATTCTTGAACAAAAAATGGACCTTCTTCAGACAGATTGGAGTCGTGAAGGCATTGCATTGGACAACGAACTTTCCGAAGAGTCCCCACTCCCACTCAACATGAGCATCATCGACTATCGCTCGTCGCAAGAAGGGGCTACGAATCTTACACAATGGATGGCTGATTTTGGATTGCTCGGAGATCGTCCAGGAAATGAGATTCTAGCCGAATCGGTCTCTGAACAATTGTTCCAACTCCTCCTTCGCACAGGTACACCCATCTCACTCGATGATGCTCATGAGCAATTTGGAGGCCAGAAGGCTCGCCTTGGTCGTATTTTGGAGCGATTCCGAGCTTGTGGATTGGTCGAGCGTATCCCGCGTACAGATCGGCTTGCAACAGCCCTCTGGTCAGCGATGGTGACCCAACATCAACGACGTGGCGAGGATTGGCTTCTCAAGAAAGGAGGATTCATGCGTTTGATTCCTGAAAAAAATCATCCTTCGTTGCTCCAACCGTTGAGCAAAGGTGCCCTGACGATTGAAGGTGTGCAAGAAGCCATGCAAAACATCGACGCATCCGATCAAATGTTGCTTCTCAACTTGCTCGGAGGACGTTTGCCTCTCGGATATCGGTTGATTGGTACAACCCTCGAAGATTCCAAAGTGAACATGACAGCACGACTCGATCGCTTGTTGCGACGAATACGTCGGGTTGGCACGATGATTGAAGAGGTCATGACGACGGGCGATGTATGATGAAGGCGCCTGGCTTTGACACCTATGAGCCATGGTCGGGTGAAGAGCGGCCGCTCTATCTCGCCCCGATGGCAGGTGTTTCTGACCTTCCCTACCGCCTGCTTGCAAAGGAATGTGGTGCGGACATTACGATCACAGAATTTACCAACAGTACGGCACTTAGCCGAGAGGCAACGGCATCGTGGCGAAAGATGGAATCCGACCCGAGAGAACAGCCATTCATTCCTCAAATCTTTGGCGGCGAAATGGATGACATGGTCACAGCTGCGACCATGCTCGAAGAATCCGCTGATGTGATTGACTTGAACTTCGGCTGCCCTGCTCCGAAAGTGACCAACATTTGTGCCGGAGCAGCCTTGATGGGAGAGCCTCAAAAACTGGTTGCGATGGTT
>JAYYFM010000175.1:0-2719 GCA_036158745.1 Thermoplasmatota archaeon | reverse complement strand
GTTGAAGCGTTCTGATAAGCCAGACAAATCACAAACGCCTGGAAACGGTTACGATGGTGACCTCGTCGCTCCGATGATTCGTGATGTTGGCCTTGCACTCGCCATGGGTGACACCGTTGTTGATGTCATGGCCGCACAAATGGGCAAGGCAGATTCGAACCAAAACGGCGGCCACGATGGTGCCGGCGGGCGTGATTTGCACATCGGTGCTTGGCATGTAGGCGTACTTCCTCCTACAGCCCCACTTCCTATTGCCAGTGCAACCATGACAGGCCTTGCTTTCGCAGGATGGAAACAATCGCTCGATCGTTTCCACGTTGCATGCATCGGAGAGGGGGCCTCGTCCTCTGGAGAGTACTGGGAAGCGATCAACTTAGCAGGTGCACGGGGGCTGCCGATTTGCTACATTCTCCAGAACAACCAGATTGCACTTGACACGCCTCCAGCGCACCAATCAGGTGTTGAATTGTGGGCTGATAAGGCCGTAGCAATGGGATTCCCTGCATGGACAATTGACGGTTCGGACCCTGCAGCGTGGCATGCGAGTGTCGCAACAGCACGAGAATTTGGACTCGAAGGCGGTGGTCCGACCATGATTCATGTTGAAACCATGCGTGGTTGTGGTCACGCTCATCATCACGATGACCTTTATCTCGGTTCAGAAACTGGAACGCCTCCAGGTTACGTTGATCGTGATCTCCTCGAATATTGGGCGAACAAAGACCCGATTCCCCTACACCGTGAGTTGTTGCTGACACTTGGTGCCAGCGAAGACCAACTCGCTGCAATGGAATCTGAGGAACAACAGCATGTTGATGAAGCTCGCCAAGCAGTTGAAGCGATGGCATGGCCTGAGCCAGAAACCGTGACGAAGGGCGTTACAACACTCCACGATGCGAGAACGCATGATGACCATCTTTCTTCGATTGGAGTCGTTCCAAGCACGCAATCTGTAGCATCATATCAACCACTGGAGTACGTCGAGTCTGGTGGATGGACGTATGCTCGAGCCATTCAACAAGCCATGGTCGATATTGCGAACATGCATGGAGAAGATTGTGTCTTCATTGGAGAAGACATGGAGGTCGCAGGAGCGTTTGGAATGAACATGGCGCTGAAGAATGCAGGACACCAAGAGAAGTTGGTCGATATGCCTCTCTGTGAGGCCATCATCGTTCACACTGGCGTCGGAGCCGCTCTCTCTGGTATGCGTCCAATGGTTGAGATTCAATTTGGAGGATTTGCTGCCCTCGGTTTCAATGCCCTCATCAACAATGCAGCAATGTTGCGTTGGCGCTGGGGTGCTGATTGTCCTATGACAATCCGTGTCCCACTTGGTGCACGCACTCGCTCGGGTCCGTTCCATGCTAACATGATCGAATCTTGGTTTGCCAACGATCCCGGACTGGTCGTTCTTGCCCCAGGAACGCCGCAAGATGCCTATGACCTATTGGTCGAAGCAGCACATCTTGATGATCCAGTCCTGTTCCTCGAACACATTGGGTTGTATGGGCTGCGTGGAGGAAAAACCGGATGGGGTCAAAACATCAATCAGAAAGTTGACACGTCATCTGTACATACATCCATCGAACAAGGAAAACGCCATTCAATTGGAAAAGCATCCATTGTTCGTGAGGGTGAAGATGTTACGATTGTGACTTGGGGTGCCATGGTTCACATCGCAGCTGAGGTTGCATCGAAGCTCTCGGAAAACGGAATTGATGTTGAAATCGTTGATTTGCGAACATTGCTTCCGTTCGATGCTGAATCGTGTATTGCATCTGTCCAGAAAACGGGACGTCTCGTCGTCCTGCAAGAAGGCCAGTGGCATGGCGGTCTTGGTCACACAATTCAATCTCGAATCCTCGAGTCTACGTTCTATCAACTCGAGACACAACCGGTCGTCATCGGAGCGATCGATACGCCAGTACCGTTCTCTCCTCCATTGGAAAACTATACCATCCCTTCGGTGGAACACGTGACCAATGTCATTCAGAAGTTGATGCAATAATTCGCTCGACGGTTACGGCGAGAAGTGCTCCAATTATTGTGCAAGTGAAGTATACTGGTATGATTGATACGTCACCTGAGACGAGATTTGGCCCAAACGTTCGCGCTGGATTCATGCTTGCTCCAGTGTAGTTGCCAAAAGCAAAGGCAAGTCCTGCAACGGTTGAACCTACCACAAGAGCGATTGGAACCCATTGTTCTGTCCTTCGAATAATCCAGAGAATGGAAGCCATCAGCAAGAATGTAATCAGAATCTCAATTCCAATGAGATTAACCCATGTGGTGTTCCGCACGGTTGGTCCTGCACCGTTCAGAAGTAAAGCAGCAAACAACGCACCGACCAATTGACCGAAAACATGTGCGATCGTGTCATTCGTCGGAAGATTACCTCTGTACCAAAAGGCGATTGAAACGGCTGGATTGATGTGTGCACCACTCCAACGACCAATGCCGATGATGACAAGAGCAACAATGGCTCCAAAGGCAATGGCGATTTCGAGCGATGAACGCTCTAATGCAACGCTTCCACACCCAACAAAGACCATTGTGAAGGTCCCTGCTGCTTCGATGCCTCCACGCTTCCACATCGATTCATCGAATCTAACAAAGAACATCATCTTAACTCCATAGAAGGACAGAAGCATCAAAACCCATAACTCATGGGGAGTTTATGGAGCAGAAGGATGAGTTGATGGGAATTCCCCAACTC
>JAYYFM010000174.1:0-2750 GCA_036158745.1 Thermoplasmatota archaeon | reverse complement strand
GATTAAGACTGGGAGCATGCACGCAGCCTTTAGGCGAAATTGACGTTCAGGAATCATTCGAATGTATTCAACCGCCGCATCGAGATGTTCGCTCGTCAAATCAAGGTAGGCATCATACAGCGGACGGAAGATTCCAATGTTGCTTGGATCCAACAGGTCCTTCGGCTCAAGGCCGATCTCTTTCAGGCGGACACCTGGGATGTAGCAACGGCCAAATCGCAAATCCTCTGGGATATCACGAAGGATGTTGATCATTTGAAGCGCTTTTCCAAACCGAATCCCTCGCTCAAAAAACACCTCTTCCTTGTCCTTTGGAAGTTTCATAATATGTGCAAGCGACATCTTGGTCCAAAACACGCCCACACAGCCGGCAACTCTGAAGGTGTAATCATCCAACTCATCATCCGAGTCAAGAGAAGAGATTATTCCACCTTCTCGTGCGATACCGAATCGTTGTAAATCCAAGATTTGGCCGCCTACGATGACATCAAGACACTCCAACATCCGCTCCTGATCTTCTTGACCGTAGACCGATAATGCGTCAACAACCTGCTGCACATTTCGCAATAGTTCACCTTCATCGGGATTGGATTGAATATCAGCAAGTTCACTCAAGTCTGGAAGTGTGTCACTACGTCCTTGTGCAACGTCGTTGTAATTCGTCAAAGCATCAATTAACACTTCAGTTTCTCCCACCTTGGAATCTGCGATTGTGTCGGCGACACGCGCAAGAAGGTACAGCAAACCGATTTGGCCGCGTATCTTCTTTGGCAGATATTTGAGGGTCGGATAAAATGAGCGAGATGTAGTCTCAAGCAATTTGTCGATTTCTTCGCCAATAAGAACCGACATGAACTCCCCTCCATCCGATTCCACCAACCTCTCCCGCATGAAGATTCTCACTCGCTGAAGGCTCATTTGCATAACAGAACATAGAAGACTTTAGAATAAGGGATGTTTAGGTAGGGAAGGGTGAGGAGATGGAGTGTGGTTCCTGCGGTGCAGTTATCCCTGACGATTCCATCTTTTGCTCGGAATGTGGAGCTCGACAGGAATTCTCCAGAGCAGGAAGTTTCTCCGCAATGGGATCTCAAAGCCTAGGTGGCGGCGAAATCACCGGTGGACGTGGATTTGGTGTCGTATCTGGCGAGGCAGTACGACAGCAGCGCGACATGCAACAACAAGGTATGCCTCAAGGCATTCCTGCGGACATTTTGCAAAACATTGCCTCGGGTATTCAGCAACAAAACAACTTGCCACCTGGTGGTCAACTACCTCCACAACAGCCAAGCCAGTTTCCGAATCAAATGAGCAATCAGTTCCCTCAACAGCAACCCTTCGTACCTCAAGGTCAACCAATGCCGCAAGGTATGCCAATCAACACGCAACAAAGCGACATTCCACAGCAACCGCTAGGACCAACCCTTGCAAGTGGTGCCGTTCCAAGCACGAACGTCGAATCCCAGATGGGCAAGCAACTTGGTGGTACAACCGTTACCAACAACCCAACAGCATCCCCGACAGATGCAATGGTGAACCGATTGGCTGAAGCTGAGCGAGCCGTCAAGAACGAACGTCGAAGTCAATGGCTCAACATGAACCAGTCGAGTGCATCCAATGTTCTTGCAAACCTAGGAGCTGATTTGCCATCGCACCTCAAGGATGCTCAAGGCATCACACCTGCTGCAGAAGTCCTCGCAGGAACCATGGGGCAGTCATCGTCCGATGGACCCAATGATGCGCTCCTTCGCCGTATGTGTGAAGTTGCTTCACGACGTGTCGCACGAAAGCGAGGCGTCGCTGTTGAAACCCCTGAAGCAAAGATTGTGGATGGAGCACTGGTCGTTAATCTCACATATGTCGATGATGGCCGTGTGCTCGACACTCCTGAGGATTTGACCTCTGCCTTCGAACATGCGATTCAAACAGAGGTTGCTCTCAAAGGCTACGACATGGCCGTCGAAATCGTTCTCTCCTGCATGAAGGATGGACAACTGACGACCATCGGTGCAGAGGCAGAGGAAGACGATGAAGAGATGTTTGCTTGTGAAGTCTGTGACGGACTCGTCAAAGAATCCGATCCAAAATGCCCACACTGTGGAGCCGTCTTTGAAGATGAAGAAGAGGAAGAAGTTGTCGAACAAACTCGCAGAGGACCTCCCGGTCCATCACGATCTGGCCCACCGGGGCCTTCTCGTTCAGGACCTCCAGGGCCCAAAAAAGGCGGACCTCCGGGACCATCAAAGGGTGGACCGCCGGGGCCTTCTCGTTCTGGACCTCCTGGACCAAGCAAGGGAGGACCACCAGGACCTTCCAAAGGCGGACCTCCGAAGGGAGGACCTTCTGGACCAAAGAAAAGTGGACCGCCGGGGCCTAGCAAAGGAGGACCACCAGGACCTTCCAAGGGCGGACCTCCAAAGGGCGGACCTTCAGGACCAAAGAAAGGTGGACCGCCGGGGCCAAGCAAAGGAGGACCACCAGGACCTTCCAAGGGCGGACCTCCAAAGGGCGGACCATCTGGACCAAAGAAAGGTGGACCACCAGGACCTTCCAAAGGCGGACCTCCAAAGGGCGGACCATCTGGACCAAAGAAAGGTGGACCACCGGGGCCGAAGCGTGGTCCTCCAAAGTGATGAGGCGTTCACGTGTCGGATACACCCAATGATTTTGGGAACATTGGATTTTCTGGGACGTTACGACCATCTCAAGTTGCAGCCGTTTCGGTTATCAAGCCTCAACTCGATTTGAAC
>JAYYFM010000173.1:0-2754 GCA_036158745.1 Thermoplasmatota archaeon | reverse complement strand
ATACCGTTCCATGACCGGTTCCCAATCGCCTTCGTAGAATGAAGGGTCGATCATCTGTGCCTCAATCGAAGCGATTTCGTCCTCCAACTCTTGGAATTGTCGACCCTTTCGACCAAGTTCCTCTTCGATGGTTGAATTCGATTCAATGTCTCGGATTTGGGTCAGATACGCGATACGGATTCCTGGGGCAAATTCGATTTCTCCAACGTCTTGCTTCTGATCGCTAACGGTATTGAGCAGTGTTGTCTTTCCTGCACCATTGTGGCCCACAATTCCGATACGATCTCCATCGTTGACAATGAGGTTGATGTCTTGCAAAACATCGGTTGGTCCGAAACTTCTGTCAACGCCTTCGACGGTAATGAGTTCACGAACCATGGTGGGTCACCAAACCGAGCCCATCGATGGGGCTTCAAAACCCAATCGGTTGAATTGGCTTCACTTGATGGCTGCAATGGATTCCTCGTGGCGCGCCAAGAGGTTTCGCAACTTGACCTTCATCGATGGTGTCATGAGGTCGTTGTCCGTGGTCCATTCCTCATGATCGAGGATGATGGTTGCTGGAATCTCGTAACCCTTCCAGGTTGGTGCTTGCATTGCATTGGCCTTCAACTCGGAGAGCATCCAGTCACGGGTCGATTGTCGAGCACAAATCTCCTCATCGCTTCCTGATGCGTCAACGCCAGCAGAACTCAATGCAGCCTTCATGGCCTCAAGGTTCGGGTGAACAATGAGGTAGGTCTTGAGCATGTTTCGTCCATCGAGAGCAGCTTGCTCAACCAATGGTGAAAGTTTGACGTTCTCTTCCAGTGGTGCAGGTGAAACGTATTTTCCATTCTCAAGTTTGAACTGGCTCTTGACACGGCCAGTGATGGAGAGGTAACCATCTGCTGAGAGCTTACCAAGGTCACCTGTGCGGAAGGTTCCTGGTTCCATGATGACTTCCTTGGTTGCCTCTTCATTGTTCCAGTAGCCGAGCATGACGTTCGGTCCAGTGACAATGATTTCGCCTTCGTCTGGTCGGTCAGGATCGTCCCATGCATCGGTGTCGATGGTGACCTTGACGCCGTTGGCAACTCGGCCCACGCATCGTAGTTTCGAAGTACCTGGTCCAGACCACCCGTTAGCAGCAACCAACGGCGAAGTTTCGGTCAATCCATAGCCTTCGTAGCAACTGAACCCGACCATTTGGATAAATTCAGCAACGTCGGGAGAGAGTGCGGCTGCACCGGACATACAGAAACGGATGTTTCCACCGAATCGGGCACGGACCTTGCTCCAAACGAGCTTGTCGTAGAGTTTGTCGAAGAAACCGCTTGCAGGTACTGCATCACATTCGACACCAGCCTTGGCGATTCGCTTTGCAGCGGATTTCTTTGCCTTACCAATGAGGACCTTCTTCAAACCGGTTGCAGCTTCGAACTGTGAGTTGACACGATCGTAGAACTTGTTCCATACACGAGGTACAGCAAGAAGGACTGCAGGCTTGATTTCGATACATTCGTCAGCGATCTTGGTCAAGTCTGAGATGAGGTTGATGTGGACACCACATCGAATCATCCAGTGCAAGTCGAAGGTACTACCAAAGGAGTGGGCCCATGGTAGGAATGCAGCGTTCTTGTCACCGACGTAAATCTTGAACGCGGATTGAACACAGAGGATGTTCGAGAGGGTGTTCCAATTTGTGAGCATGACACCCTTTGGGTTTCCAGTGGTTCCAGATGTGTAGATGAGCGTGTTGAGTGCGAATGGATCATCAGCAACGTCGATGGCTTCTTCACTCGCTCGTCCAGCGGCAACGAATTCTGCCCACTGATGGACGGTGACGCCTTCAGGAGGAAGTTCGTTTGCTGGCTCGTCGCCAAGCAAGAGTACACCACAGCGTGGCCACTTCGATGCATCATCTGGCAGATTGGCAACGAGTTTGTCGAGAACCTCTGTATCTGCAACAGCGAGAAGTGCAGGTTCAGAATCGCTTAGGATGTAGGCCCATTCAGCACCGTGCTGGTGTGTGTACATGGCAGTGTAAGCTGCACCGAGTGCGTTTGCTCCATAAGAGAGCGCCGCCCATTCGACGGAATTGTTGAGAATCATGGCGACTCGATCACCAGCGTTGACGCCAACATCACGTAGTTGCTTACCAACTGCAGTTGCAAGGTCTCCAAACTCTTGGTAGGTCAAGTGGACACGTGGCATACCTGGTTCTGGAATGTAGCCAAAGCAAGGATGGCTACTGAATCGCTCTGCGCTCGTCATGAGCATTTGGTAAAGCGTTCGAGGGTCGTCTCCCTCTGGCTTCTCCCATTGGCGGTCGTCTGGCTGTCGTTCCCACGCAAGTTGTTGTTGCATAGCCTGCGGTGTGCATTGCCACACTTAATTTCATCCCCTACGACACATGGTCATGGAATTTTCGAAATTGCATTGGCTCTCCAGTCTGCGCCACCGTTTCGATTTGCAAGTGGGGAGGCTGGACTTGGATGCCACATAGCATCTATGTGAACGTCTTTGAGGACGGACTGAGCACGCTTCTTGGCGTAGTTGCCAACACCTACGACAGTCTCGATTCCCATGATGTCCACGACGGATTTCAGATGTCGATCACAGGCTTTCAAAACCGGTTCAATGGTTGATTTTGGAAGATCAACAGGTGTCACATTTCGTCCAGTCTCACCTAGGATGAGGAGTGGGCAATGATTGACAACAAAGATGTTTGAAAAAATGGCCTCAGTTGATCCGTAGTGGTCGGATAGCATC
>JAYYFM010000172.1:0-2760 GCA_036158745.1 Thermoplasmatota archaeon | reverse complement strand
GGTATGCGACGCTAAAGCCGATAAATCCGTAAGCGGACCATACTTCTGCTTCCATTCTCGCTAGAACAAACAAGGCAATTGACGCTAGTGCCATCATCAGTAAATGAGGGAACGTTGCCGGCGATAGCAGACCCCTGAGCAGCGACATTTTTGTCAACGGCTTGGTTTCCTCCATGTCAGCCTGTCAAGGCCTTGGTTCTAAAGGGTGTTCAATTGTTGCGACCATATCTACATGAGGCAGAGTGATATGGGCAAAGCATGGCAGGAAAGGTATCCAAAGCCAAGCGGCCGAAACGCCGATGGGTTGGAATTGCTCTTCCTCCTTCCATTCAATCAAGAGAGGACCTGACGAGCTTGTTGGAAAGATCGCCTTTGGAATCCTATCGAATCAAATTGTATGATTTTCATCCGGGTGACAGTGAGGCGGCTCTTGCTACCCGTTCGATGCAAAAAAGAACGGACAACGTCGGCTTTGCAATCATCTGTGTCCTCTTGTCCCAATACAAAGATGTGAGGAACGTTCTGGAGTCAGGCGATGATCATGGTTTGATGTCACTAACTTCGTCGGGAAAAATTCGGTTGGTTCGTGAACGCCTTGGAATGCCGAAGCCTCGTCGAACGTAAGACACGCTTTTGACCCTCTTTGGTGTGGAAGCCTCATGGCCGGTGGAGGGACAGCGCCCCCGTTGAAGTTGGGGGACGTTCTGTTGCTCATCGGTGTTTCACTCTTGATAGGAACGCTGTTTATCCAAGAATGGGACATTCCTGTGAAGATGAATCCTGAGGATGAACCACTTGAAGGAACGTCGCAATCGTTCTCTGGTGATGTACTCACAATCTCAGCAGTGACGGAAGAAGAATCGCAGGTTCGTATTGAAATCTTTGAGGATGATGAAAAAGTTGAGGATGAAACCTTGTATGCTAACCGAATTACTCCTGCTGAAGTCTCTTATGAATCAAAAGGAGGGAAACTTGCATGGAAAGTTTCGCTTGAACTGAGCGCCACTGGAGAGGTTGACGTCGATTTAGATCGTGCCTATTTCCTAAATTTCCTCCCTTACATTCTTGGTGCGCTCATCACCACTGCAGGTGTCTTGAAGAAAAAATCAGAGGCTGAGGTCAAAGAAGATCTTGTTCTCGACGCCATTATTGAGGGTGAAGATTGATCCACTTAATCTGGTCATCATCATCGACTGAGAAGCAGCGTCCAGATTCATCTTTGAGGGTAATATCCCTCGACTGTATGTCAATAAGAGTGCACAATTTGTTTCTATAGATGCAGTCTCTGAGGACAACATCATTGTTGATTGCTTGTTCTCCTCCTGCTTCGAGGGCAGTATGTTTTGCTTCAAAGATGGATGCGACAACAGCGTTCAAAATCGCGAATAGTTCCGAATTTGAGATATCAATTCCGAGTTGGCCAAGGGAACCTTGTCCTTCACGACAATTCTCGCTATCAGTGTTGATTCCCAGCCCGAGGACCATGCGCTGTTTGCTCCCCTTTGAGTAGGACTGGAACAAGATTCCTCCAAATTTTCTCCACTGTTGCTCTGTTGTTTCTCTGAGGAGTAAATCGTTGGGCCATTTGATCTTCAACTGTTCGATGTGCTGTTTGTTCAATCTCAATGCATGACTGATTTCGTGTGCAACGTACAACTGCATCTTGAGGTCGATGGAAGAGAGGTGCTTTTCGTCAAGAACCCAAGAACCCTTGAATGACTGCGGATGGTCTTGCCAACTCCGTCCGTGACGTCCTCTTCCACCGGTCTGAATCTGAGCAACCAGCGAATCACCTGGCGAATATTGGCCACGCAACAATTCTGCATTGGTCGAATCGATTTCACGAACTCTGTGATGCTTGTTCGAAACGAACGGGTGCCATGCAGCAAGGACGTGTATGGCTTCACTGTCTTCAAAGGTGTGGGTGTGTACGATTCGAGCAGCAAGACCGTGATGTCGCAGAATGTCGACGCTTCGCCGCCAGCCAACATTTTCCCGGCAAACGAGCAAAGCGATACCGTTCATTTTGCACAACAGATTGTTTGCCATCGTCCGTGCAAACACAGTGAGCAAACCCTCGGGGTGTGTATCGATTAAGGCAGCCTCCTCAAGTGGACCTAGAAGTTGATCACCGATTTCGTCTGCGGGAATGTAAGGCATATTCCAAAGAACAATGTCGTATGTTCCAGGTTGCCAAGCGCAAATCCCATCGCCAAGGGGGCCAATTCCTCCTTCGTACACGCTGAGTTCAGCACCAGCTTCTGTTGCGTTGTGTCGTGTGGCTGCTACGGCGTACGGGTTAATGTCACAGGCGTCAACATTCCATCCCAACTTTGCAGCATTGATTGAGAGAGCGCCTGATCCTGAACCGATCTCGAGAAGATTCTTTGTTCCAAACAGTGGAATGGTGTTCAAGACCTCGTTCAGTAAATCGGTGTCTTCCCTTGGCGGATAGACGGTCGGTGGGATGAACAGTTCCATAGAATTCCATGTTCGAACTTCACCATCATTTCGATTCAAAAATTGAATCTCATTTTGGGCGTTTTCAGGTTCAAACATATTCGCTCTCAAGGAAAATGATTAAACGGTCCTAAAAGAGCGTTTCTCACATCCGTTGAAGAGAGTTTTTTCATCGGTAAAGTATAAGAAGGGAGGGTAGTTCGGATTGAAAGCCCAAGAAGCAACGTTGGGCCTGTAGCTCAGTCAGGTAGAGCGTCGGGCTTTTAACCCGATGGTCGCGGGTTCGAACCCCGTCGGGCC
>JAYYFM010000171.1:0-2762 GCA_036158745.1 Thermoplasmatota archaeon | reverse complement strand
TGTAGCTTTTGACCGCTCTTCGGTAAAGTGCGGCATCCATCATTGGTTTACGGGGTTGCATCATACCTTGGCCGAGAATTTCGAGACGGTGTGGGCGCAATGGCAAAACGGACGGTTTGACCTTGCTCACTTTCCGAACTAATTGATGCAATGGGCCTTTCTTCAAGAGGAAATGAGGGCCGTAGCCAATTGGAAAACCATCTCGTAATTCACTTGAAGCACGACCGCCTATGGAGGGTCTTTTCTCAAGCACGACCACATGGTGACCTCGGACAGAGGCTTCCATGGCTACTGAGAGGCCAGAAAGTCCTGCGCCAACAACGAGAACTCTGGCCATAGATGGCCTAAACGGTCCTCCTCATCAATCCCTACGCGGCAACAGTTTGCTTGAAGTCCTCATAGACCTAGCATATTCCATGGGCGAGCGCGCAATGTTGCCTCACGACCGTGGCCATCTCCTGTGGACTTCCGAAGATGGAGCGAGTCGTATGCTCACGTCCAGCATGGACCGATGGACCACAGCGATTGTGGGAGATGATGGCATTGATGGGCCTGTTATGGGGTTCGGAGAAAAGGTCACAGCACTCGTGACATCGAGGGCAGACGGAACCATTGCTGGCGCTGCAGCCGTCGATTACATGTTGCAGATCTGGGCTCCAAGCCTCTCAACATCATGGAAGGCTGGAGATGGTCGACGCGTCAGTGAAGGCGATGTGATCGTTGAGATCAGCGGCGATTCCGAATCAATTCTACGTATGGAACGTTCAATTCTCAATTTGCTTGGACAGCTCTCAGGTATTGCCACCAATGCAGCCCACTGGGCGACCATCGCTCCACGGCAAGTAGCTGCTACTCGCAAGACGGTTTGGGGTATGCTCGACAAATGGGCCGTCCACCTTGGTGGGGGATTGACGCATCGACTCAACAAAGACGATGCGACCATGATCAAAGAGAACGATCTCGCCGTATCTGGTGAGGGTGGCATGCAAGCCATCGTCCATCTACTATCAACGATGGACGTCGCAGACTGTGGAGCCTTCCTTGAATTGGAGGTGACCAATGAGAAGGACGCTATCATCGCTGCATCCACCTGGAAACAACGACAGGAAAGTGAGTCGTTGCCACAACTTGTTCTCATGTTGGACAACTTTGGTCCAGAGCGAAGCAAGGAGATGGTTGGCGAACTCACCGATATGGGATTGCGTGATGCAGTCGTCCTCGAAGCAAGTGGAAACATCGTCTTTGCTGATTTGGAAGAATGGCGTGAATGCGGTGTCGATGTTCTCTCAACCAGTGCCATCAATCGAGGAACTGCCCCTCTTGATGTCAGCATGCTCATCGACCAATGAGGTGAACCCATGGATCATGCTGCTGACCCGTCTCATCCACGTTATCGTTCGTTGTTGATGCGTCACCGTCTTGAGGTTGCAGCCAAGAAAGGCATGCTTGCAGATTCGGCCATGATCGCCCATGGCCGAGGTGAAGCCTTCGATTATCTCCTTGGTGAAACGACCATTCCGAGCGCCGATGTTGCGGCACAAATCGCACTTCAAGCCTTGATGCAAGCAGAACATCCCGTCCTATCTGTCAACGGAAATGTTGTCGCTCTTGCTGGTGATGAAATGCTCAAGCTTGCCGATAGGATTGGCTGCCCACTTGAAGTCAACATCTTCTACAGAACGCCTGAACGAATGGATGCCTTACTCACGGATTTGAACGAAAGGAAAGAGCGACTCGGGCTAGATGTAGACATCCTTGGTGCGAATCCTGATGCAACCATTCCTGGACTCAAGGGGCCTCGTGCGAAATGCGAATCAAAGGGAATCCTACAAGCTGATGCCATTCTCGTACCACTCGAAGATGGAGATCGTTGTGAAGCTTTAGTCGCCATGGGAAAGACGGTGATTGTCATCGATCTCAACCCGCTCTCACGATCGTCGCAACGTGGAAGCATTACCATCGTGGACGAATTGTCTCGATGTTTGACAAACATGCTCACCATGGAAACTGAAACGTTACCATCTCTCGATTCATACGATCATTCACAGACCCTGCAAGACGCACTCAACGCCATCGTTGATGGGATGAAAAACAAATTCCCTAAAGCAAAAGAATGAATCTTCCGAGAATTCATTGGGAAGGCTTCAAAGGCCGTCAAGTCAGAGAGTTTACCATGAGTGAAGATGGTCAGGAAACTCGCGGACTGATTGATGTCAACTCCCTTCCGGAACCTGTTCGCCGCATGGCAGAGGTCATGACTGGGCTCGATCCTGAATGGACCATTAATGGATGGCTAACCCAACAAGCGGAGCAAACACTTGCTCTCCTCCGCCATGATCTCAAGCGAGAACGATTGCTCCTAGAGCAGCGAAAGTTCCGCCTTGACGACCTTGAACGACGAATCGCCCCAGAAGAATCCGCAAAGGATGAGCACCAAATGTCCATCTTCGATTGCTTTGGTCTTGACGAGGACAACACCTTCACTGGACTTTCACAACGTGGTGAAAAACAACGTATCGAGGAGGGGGAAGCACATGGAGCTGAAGCCTTCATCGAACTGCTACCAGATGATCAAGTTGATGACCCGCTCCTCGCAGTTGCCTGTCAACTCGTGGTCATGATTGTCGATGGAGAGATCGAGAAAGGCGAACCAGTCGCAACACTCGAAGCCATCTTCGAGCGTATGCTTGAACATGGTGTCGAGGAAGAAGAAATCGACGAAGCCATCGATTATCTCTTGACGACTGGTGGACTCATCGAAG
>JAYYFM010000170.1:0-2775 GCA_036158745.1 Thermoplasmatota archaeon | reverse complement strand
CTTCATTGATACCTTCTTCGAGAATCTGGCCTTTTGCAGATTCCTTGTACTTCATCAACACCTTGTGATCAACAGGCTTGTACAGTTGACCTTCTGGATGATAGATTCCAAATTCAGAGAACAAAGGATCCATACCGAACGTTCTCGCCTCATCTGGAATCAATGGAACAACACGTTCTCCAAATTCCTTGGTTTTCATCAAACCACGCATCAAACGAACGAATGCCATCGTTGTCGAAACTTGCGATGTTCCTTTTGTTCCATCATCAAATTCAGCATAGACTGAATCCTCAGGCAACGTGAGATTCATCTCAGGAACGCGTCGTTCAGGCATTGGACCTTTCATTGCAGCTCGTCGCTTCTTCGCGTAAGCAACAACATCTGGGACATCGTTTGGATGGATGAAAGGAAGTTTTTCCAAATCCTCATCTGTAAAGTCAAGACCCATCGCATCTCGAATCAAACGCAAATCGTTCTCATCGGCCTTCTTTCTCTGGTGCGTTGTATTTCGTCCTGCAAAAGCAGGGCCAAGTCCGTACCCCTTGATGGTGCGAGCAAGTATAACCGTCGGTTGCCCCTTGTGGGCGCACGCTGCTGCATAGGCAGCATGAATCTTGAGGAAATCGTGGCCGCCGAGATCTTCCGTCAGCGCCTCAAGTTCTTCATCGGAATAGTCAGCGACCATGGCCGTCAGTTCCTCACCAGCAAACAATTCCTTGCGAATGATGGCCCCTTCTGCCGTGAACAATCGTTGTTCATCTCCATCAACAAGTTCTGCAAGACGCTTGGCGAGCGTCCCACTCGTATCCTTTGCGAAGAGTGCGTCCCATGAGGAACCCCATAGGACCTTGATGACATTCCAACCTGCTCCTCGGAATCGACCTTCAAGTTCTTGAACAATCTTCGAGTTTCCGCGAACAGGTCCATCCAATCGTTGCAAGTTGCAATTCATGGTCATGACGATGTTGTCCAGCCCTTCACGAGCAGCAAGCGCCAACTCAGAGAGCGATTCTGGCTCATCGGACTCGCCATCGCCCATGGTGTACCAAACTCGAGAAAGCGTGGTGTCAGCAAGGCCTCGGTGGTGGAGATAACGATTGAATCGTGCCTGATGGATGGCAGTCATGGCGCCAAGACCCATCGAAACACTCGGATATTCCCAGAAGTCTGGCATCAATCTTGGATGTGGATAGGAGGAAAGTCCAGCACCTCCAACCTCTTGACGGAAATTGTGAACGTTCTCATCGCTCAGACGGCCTTCAAGCCAAGCACGAGCATAGATTCCGGGTGAGGCGTGTCCTTGCCAATAGACGTGATCGCCCCAGCCATCACCATCTTTTCCTCGATAGAAGTGATTCAGTCCAACTTCCCAGAGGTGAGATGCGGATGCATAGGTGGAAATGTGACCACCGATACCATCGACGTATTTGTTGGCCCGCGTGACCATCATCATCGCATTCCAGCGGTTGATGGTGTGAAGGCGCTTTTCCATCTCAAGGTCGCCTGGATAAGAACCTTGCATGTCAGGTGCGATGGAGTTCAGATACGGGGTTGTCGTCGTATCGATATCGATACCCGCATCAGCACCGGCTGCAATCGCACTGTGGAGCAATCTCTCTGCACGCTGAGCACCTTGCTGTTCAACGACTTCCTTGACAGAAAGTTCCCACTCATGGGTCTGAATAGGGTCCTCATCAGGCAAAGAGTTGTGAGCGCCGGAGCGTCGCATCATGGTCCCTCCGTTACAAGCCTCGAGTGGGCATGACTTGAACCCCTCGCTAGCATCAGACGGCTCGATAGACCTTCCAATCGCCCCCACCATTGAGAAAAGGGGCGGTTCCTGAAGCCACCATTTCAAAGCTAGATGGGACCTCAACATCGATTTCCGGAGCAATCACAAGATAGGCGACGTTCGACAGATCACCTCGGTTTTCCATGACCAACCCCTCCAACTCAACCTCCCAGTTGCTGTCCGGTGCTCGCCAGTGACCGGTGATGTTGCGGTCACCCTTTGCATCGAGCTCGAGTCTGAATGTGTACAGCCAATGCATAGCAAGCGCTTCATCATCGATGTAGAGGAAATCCTCTCCATCCACTATTTCATCTGAGAACGATTCTGCAGCATCGTCAGTCCACATTGTTTGACCATGCATACCGGCCAACATAGAGAGCGGTAGGACAAGAAAAAGAGCGAGCATGATTGGTTTACCTACGACCAAAGGTCTGTCACCCATGCTTCTGTTCAGCAGCAACAAGAGTGGGAAAACGAGTGCTGTGAGATAACGTCCATTGTTCCCCATCAAAATCATGTTTTCCCACAATGGAAGATTCCAACGGTCAGCCTCGTAGACCCACAAAGAGGCAATCCACATCGACATGAGGAGTGTTCCTGAAGCAATGAAGACAAGAAGGAACACCGACGTATTGTCGTTGGATTGCTTGACTTGAGCAATCCCGTCGGATAAGAAAGGCCAACAGCACATCCCAACCAAAAGATACAGACCAAATCCATCGAAGAAAGCGACAATAAGAGAAAACGTCCACTGAACAGGATGTGTGCGAATCGATGCGAGAGATCCACCAGTTGTGAATGATGCAGCAATCATCGCTACGAGTACGACTGGAATGGAAACTGAAAGCGCCATCATGGGGTTTCGTGAATAGGTTTGGAATGGTGGCACAAGCCGATCCAAAGCAACCCAAGCAAGCAAGAGAGCAACAAGAATCCAACCAACCATTGCGGATAAGCCCTTGACGAGAACGAGCAAATGGATG
>JAYYFM010000169.1:0-2789 GCA_036158745.1 Thermoplasmatota archaeon | reverse complement strand
TGGAAAACACGTGATGACGAGTGCTCCTTCAGTGACAACGTCTGCTCGAATCTTAACCAAAGTTCCTTCCATAATCTGAACTCACCAAGGAGGCATTCAACACTTTCGCCTTCAAGCGTAGGTTTCATGTCCTTCGAAGAGAGGGATTGTACATGGTCGAAGAACGGAAGCACAGTCTCTCGCCTTCGGCGTGGAACCGATACGAAACCTGTCCACGAATGTATTGGCTCAGTCGCCAAGGACTACCGAAGAAGACGGGAATGGCCGCATCTCTAGGAACAGCCGTTCATGCTTCCATCGAAGATCTGCTGCAAATCGACCTTTCTGGGCGAGGACCTGCGGAATCCAATTGGCTTCTGCAAGAAGGAGATACACTTCTACGAAAACGTTGGGAAGAGGAAAAACAACTCTTTCATGAGACGCCCAGGCATCCAAACTGGAAAGAAGAGAAGTATTCTGAGGCGCAAAAACAGCAGAAAGGAGCCATCAATATGCTTCTTGATCACGTTGGGATACAAGGGCTAGCACATGAGCGGGTGACTGTTGCACTTTGGAAGAAAATTCAATCCTTGGTCATTGCAGTTGAAGGAGAATTGGTCACAAAGGACGGCCAATTGATGGGACGACTCGACCTCTTGCTGGCCAACGTTGATGACACAGGCAATCTGACTGGATGGTTGGTTGCTGATTTGAAGACTGGAAAACCACCGCAAGGAAAACTCAAACCGGAGGTGAATCGTCAACTTCGAATGTATCGAGATATTCTGCTCTCAAACAACGAAAAGGCACCGCCGGTCCAAGCTCAGGGTTGGTATACCGATACATCATCAAAATGGGATGCTGTCGGAGAGAATGTTTTGGAGGCTGCCTACGAGGCATGGAATGCAACACAACCTTCTGACACACCCCTTGACCCAACACCAGGCCAATCCTCCTGTGGAGGTTTTTGCGATTGGAAAGCATGGTGCCCTCATTGGTGGACATGGCGGCATGAAAACAAGTCCTTGCACAAAGGTGACTTCGCTGATGGGGTTGTTCTCATCCACCAGTACGACGAAGGTCGTTCTACAGCAACTGTTGAAGAATGTGTACCGAGAAATGAATCGGGCGATATTGAGCCTACAGGAGAGATGCGAACTGTTCGGTTTGATGGTCGAGGTAAAGAATCCCTTGAAGCACTTCTCGATGCGGGTCATCAAGGCCCTCTGTTCCTAGGTAGTGCAATGATGAGCCGAGATGTTTGGCGTGTTGGACCGTGGTGCGACGTTTTACCGTGGGCCCCTATTCCTGATTCAGGTAGGTCTTGATTTCATTGATAGCGGCCGCATCTTCGATTCCGTTTGGCGACAACAACCATTGCAGATAGCGTGGATCGATTGAATTCAACTCCTCAAGGTGCCGACCGCGATGTCTTCCAACAGCGAGGACCATGTGTGCCCCGTCCCGACGAACCATACCGTTTGGATCAACAAGTTCCAAGTCATCGAGTTGGGGTCCCAAGTCTGATTGAACTTTTGCAGTCGAACCAGTAGCACACCATTGTTCAACTTCTTCCAAGGATTTGCGAAAATAACTTGGGTGATCAAGACCAAGTTTCCAAAGCAATAACAGCGAGGCTGCGGCATCGGCCGAAGCGGTGTGCGCGTTTTCAAGTGAGATACCATGGCGATTGCATTGTGCACCAAGTCGATGAGGACGTGGCAGTTTCAAGCGGCGAACCATTTCCAGTGTATCGAGAACAGCTTTCGGTTCCGGAGGCAGTGCACCGATTCGAAGGTACTCGTTTCGTAGCATTGGGAGGTCAAACTGGCGTACGTTGTGGCCGATAAGGACACATCCATCAATCAACTCAGATACGCGGTCAGCAATTTCTGCAAAATCAGGTTGACCGCGTACGTCAGCATCCGAAATACCGTGGATGCGTTGAGATTCGTATGGAATCGACCGTCTCGGGTTGACCAATTGGTCATACGAAATCTCAGTACCATCGCTGTTTGAACCAATCAATGCTAACTGAACAATTCGATCTCTGGATGTGCTTACACCCGTCGTCTCCAAATCGAAAGCGAGGACACGTTCGCCTTCGAGTAGTTCCATATGCGAATGGAGTCACCTGCAATTGAAGAACTATCGCCTGAACCATACTGTTCCAAATCAAACCGACATCGGGATTAAAGAACATCCGCCGTCACATAGAAGCATGGGTTTCTTCAAGCGCTTTTTCGGAAGGCAAACCGATGAATCGTCCGATGAAGCCAACAACGCTGCGGAGCAGGACATACAATCGCAGTTGAAAGCCCAATATCATCGAGACATCGATGAAGATGTATCTTCTTTGGAATCTATTCTCGATGATGGTGAAGATCAACTAGAGGAGTCGGTTGTTCTACCTGCTCCCGACTACGACGAACCAAACGTGACAGTGGATGATGTCCTCGTTGAATCAGAGATGGAAAGTTTCACTGAGAAGAATACGGTTGAGCATGCATCGGTTGAAGATATAGGCAATCATCTCGAATCAGCAACGGTTGTGGGGGATGTTTCATCTGAGGTTTCGTTTGAATAATTCATGTTTGAATTTGTAGAAAATTGTCCAGAATAACAACATGGTTAGATATAGGACTGGATTGAGGACGAAATATGCAAGGGAAATCCATGCCACTTCGTGGTTTGTTTCTCATTGCGATGATGGTATCAATTTCCTTCGCAGGGTGCCTCGGTGTACTCGACACTACTGTTCAACCTCGGGCTTCACTCGAGGCCTACCCGCTCTTGATTCAAGAAGGAGA
>JAYYFM010000168.1:0-2819 GCA_036158745.1 Thermoplasmatota archaeon | reverse complement strand
CGATCAATCGTTTCGATTTCACTCACACGAGAAAGGTTTGAACCGATGGTTGAGAGGTAGTACTCGCCTTCCTTGTCATCGAATTGGACGTTCGCACGCTCGATGCCTGGAACACCCTTGAGACGTAGGTCTCGGATCTTTTCCTCAAGTTGAAGCAACATAGTGTAGGAAGGTGGGTTCTCTTGCAGGTCTGCGAGGTCTTCTTCGGTTGCAACACCTGGAATGATGGTCAAGACACCAGGATTCTTTTCCTTATCCACTTGTACCATTGTTCGTAGAGCACGTTCGAGCTTGTCTTTGACTTCCATTCCAGTCATGTTCTTTTGCTTCAATTGACCCTTGTTCAGATTCAGAACCAATCGTCGCTGTGCAACGTCGGTTTCGATGTTTGCAATGTTGAACGTGGTTGTCACTTCGAGTGCCGCAGCCAACTTCTGGGCCTCTTCACTGGAATTCTTCTTGTCGTCCTTGAGGCGGATGATCATGGTTGGCGTGCTCGGAATCTTTCGAGCGTCAACAATCTCAATGATACGTGGCAAACCTTGGGTAACGTTGACCGTTGCAACACCCGCATAGTGGAACGTACGCATGGTCATCTGCGTTCCTGGTTCACCAATGGATTGGGCGGTGATGATTCCAGCTGCTTCGAATGGATCGATGCTCGCCTTGTCAAGAGCTGCGTAAGCATCTGCAACAACTGTAGCGGCTTGCTTCTTGGTCAACTTCTTGAGATTGCGCTCGTGGATAGCGACGGTCATGTCGTGAATGATCTTGTCACTGAATCGATTGGTTCCAAGGTCGTCGATGGCTGCCTTCAACGACTTGTAAACTGGGTCGTCTGCAAGTTCATCGTCGAAGGAACGCATTTTCTTGTCGACGTTGTACGCATCAAGATCTGCTGCAGTCTTTGCTCGTGAACGTGTTCGAGTACCCGCACGGCGCTTGAGACGAACGTTGGTTGTTGGACCAGTTGCTTCAGACCCAGCCGCTCGGTTCTTCTTGAGCGCACCTTCGATGGTGTCTCGAATCGAGCCTGCAGTTTCCGAGTCCGTTTCACAGACTTGTGCAATATCTTGGGCAGAGAGGACTTTGACATCGTCCCACTTGCGATCGTTGGCAAGGGTGTGTGCAAAGTTTTCTGCAATACCCAAATCCATGAGTTTCTTCTTGGTTGCACTCTTAACGACCATCAGATATCACCTCCATCGTGGAATTCTTCGACATCATCCCAGGCGCCAAGATCGTCTTCACGCTCTTCACGTTCGATGCTCTCTCGAGTGACCTTGGTACCACCCTCGGTTCCAAGTGCGCCGTCGATGATAACATCGATGTTGAACGCAGCACCGTGGACACCACGACTTGGGTCGATACCATCCTCACCATAGGAGAATTGGATAATTCTGTTTGCAGTATTACGTACTGAAAGCATATCGTCATTGAAAACCTTGAGGTCGTCCATAGCGTTGATGAGTCGGCGTTGCATGTATCCGGACTTGGAGGTACGGACAGCAGTATCGACGAGGGACTCACGACCGGAAACGGAGAGCATGAAGAACTCCGTTGGTTCAAGACCACGCTTGAATGACCCGGAGATGAATCCACGATCTTGTGCTCCACGACCACCTCGCTTGAAGTGAGGAAGAACACGCTCGTTGTATCCACGCTCGAGACGCTTACCACGAACCTTTGCTTGTCCAATAGAACCGGCCATCATGTTAAGATTGTCCATGGAACCACGGGCGCCGGAAATGGCCATGTTCACCGCAGCGTTGGTGGAACCGGATTGGTTCAGTTCGTTCTTTGCAACGTCACCAGCAGCTTGCTTTCCTTCATCGAGCATAACCATGATGTTCTCTTCAAGGGTTTCTCGCATGGTTCGACCAGGTCGAGGCTCGTACTTTCGAGGGTCCCCCTTGGCTGCTTCAAAGCGGGCAAGTTCTTCCTCAACGAGCGCACGAGCGGCTGCGTTGGCCTCGTGAATGGCTTCAAGTGCTTCTGCGCTCAAATCTTCATCGTCGATACCTGTGGTGAATCCGAGGGATGTACAAGCAGCGATGGACAGTCGTGTGAACTCGTTCAAGAACTGAGCACCCTTCTCAGATCCATTGCTCTGTACAATGGCATCGAGGAGACGTCCGTCTTCAGCACCGATGGCACGCTTGTCGAGTGTTCCGACAACATTTCCATCCTTGACGTGGACTTCGTCACGGCTTCGTGACATGAAGTGAAGGTTGATGTTGTCAGGAACAATCAATGAAATCAAATCTTGTCCACGGAAAGCGTCGTTACCGTTTTCGTCTTTGACGATCTCTGGAAGGTCGCCGGTGTAGGCGATACTACCGAGCATTTCCAAACCGTGTGCCTTGGATACCAAGGTTCCTGGACGGGAGAGCAGGTAAGCACCGGAGATGTGGTCGTGAATACCACCAATGACCGCACCACCATAACGAGGTGTCAGGATGTGTTCTTGCACTCGCATCAAAATCTTGGCTTCCGCACGTGCTTCTTCGGATTGAATGACGTGAAGGTTCATCTCGTCACCGTCGAAGTCAGCGTTGTACGGCGTACAAACTGCGAGGTTGAAACGGAAAGTGTGACCTTCCATAACTCGGACTTCGTGGACCATCATCGACATTCGGTGAAGCGATGGTTGTCGGTTGAAGATGGCAACGTCTCCATCGATGAGGTGGCGCTCGACTTGCATACCTGGCTTCGGGTTTCCACGGATGTCAACGGTCGAAAGTCGGTCTTCGACAGGGGTTGGCATTTCGTAGTCATCTTCTGGGCTGCCACAGTGTGGGCAGCGGATTTCAAGATGC
>JAYYFM010000167.1:0-2822 GCA_036158745.1 Thermoplasmatota archaeon | reverse complement strand
GTCGAATCATTTGATGATACTGGAAACACCAACGACCAACTCTACATGATGTTTAAGTTCCCTTACGCCGGAAGTGATATACCCGATGTCAACGTTAAATGGGCGATGATGTGTGACATCATGGATATAGACCCAGGTTCTGTCACCAACCAAGTTGAGCATACACTGGTTTATGCAAGCGGAGATTTTAACGCAGCGACCGATTTATCAGGGAATGCACAAGACGATGCCGCAATTGATTCATTCGTTGCAGGTAATTACTATCACATCATTATTGATGTTCACAATCCGACAAGAGTCCCCAACAACCCTGATGTTGAGTGCGATCTTGTCGAGGATATGTCGGCAACCTTTGTCATCGCTGTTGAAAATGGCCGGACGACTGAATTGGATTTCTACATCCCGACAGATGTACGTGCGGGCCATGACCTTATGAGTTGATTTCATGCGAGAAAATGAAGACGTTCTTGCACAGGTCGGAATTGGTGCGATGATTGTGTTTATTGGATCGCTTCTGGCAGTCGTTTCATCATCGTATGTGATGCTTAACCAACTCGAACGGATCTCTGAAACAACCGAAGAAACCGTTGCGGTTGCAACGAACGAAGCGCACACTCAGATTATTTTTGTTGGAGGTTGGATTGATGACGATTATGATGACTACCTTTTCATGATTGAATATCAGAGCCTAGGCAAGGAAGTCATTACAAATGAGATTGGATATGTCCTTTGGTGCGAACTCAACGATGTGATTCATCGACGTTATGGATATCTCGGTGACGATTTGTCATCTGCACCAGATGGTACTACAATATGGCCAGTCGGAGATGATCCAGAGGACGGAATTCCAGAGACTTTGGAATCTGGAAATCGCTACTTCGTCATCGCTGATGGTGGAAGAGGTGGCGGGAGTGCTGGTGACGGAGGCCAACCGAGAAACGCCTGCGGGCCAGGATTCATTCATGAGCATGGTATTTCTGCATACTATTCGATTTTCCTTCCAAATGGAGGTCACACGACGCAAGAGTTGATGATAACAAACTACGGAGTAGGAGAATCGGTGACCTGAAGACATATTTTGATGCAGCTGGGGCCCAAAAATGCCAAACTCCGATGAGATTGTCCAACATGAGTCGACGCCACCTCAGCCCGTTTTGATCAATCCACCAGTCGAAGCATCGAGCATTTCAAGACAAGACCATACGGAGGAAACAGAACAGAGCATTGTGTTTATTCGAGCTCCTAAGTTCAAACATCCTTCACGAACAGTCAGCTCATTCGCTGTAGTAATTGCCATCATCACATTCCTGTTTTTCTTTGCATCAGCCTTCGCGAAATCTGATTTGTTTCTGTTGGAGACTGCCATCAAAAGTTGTTGCGTGATTCTCAACATTGCCTTTGTCTCAGAAGTTGTATTCCACTCGCATCTCTTTCAGCACAACAAAGAAACCAGGAAAAGTAATTTTTCAACTGTTTTCAACATCGTTCTTTTTGTTACCCTCACCATAGCAGGTGTGGCCCTTTTAATTGGAAATTCGTCGTTCTGATTGGTCTAAGCAACTGACTTTCCATTCGGCGAAGTCGTTAATTGGGACGGATGAATAGAACCCGCTATGCAAGGGGATCAGAACAACCAGATTATTGGTGAAATCCAAACCCCACAACCTGTCACAATCAATGCAGGACAACAGGCTGGAATGCCCTATGGTGCACAGCCATTTCAACCTATTATGCAACAGAACATCATGTACATTCAAATGCCTAAGTTCCGCCATCCAACCCGAATCATCAGTTCAGCGTTGGTTACGATTGGCATTCTTGTTTACTTCATATCCTTCATTGTCGCACTCGACGGTAACAGCGATGGGTGGTTCAACATTGGCTACGGAACCTGCTGTATGTTCTTCAATGCAGCCTTTGTGTGTGAAATCATCTTCTATTACAACATGATACAACACAATCAATCCTACGGACAAGGAACTGGATGGGCGATTACAAACATCGTATTGGCAGTCTTTCTCATCATCGTAGGAACGCTTGGGATGTTAAGCGTCCTTTTCGCTAGTTGAATCAAATAACGCCTTGTGCTTTCATGGCCTCAGCAATCTTGAGGAAGCCTGCAACGTTCGCGCCAAAGACGTAGTCTCCGTCTCGACCATATTCCTTGGCTGTCTCGTAGGCAGCCTTGTGGATACCGACCATGATGGCATCAAGTCGCGCATCGACTTCTTCACGAGTCCATGCGAGTCGGAGTGAGTTTTGACTCATTTCAAGTCCAGAGGTTGCAACACCGCCAGCATTGCTTGCCTTTCCTGGAGCAAAGAGGACATTGTTCTTCTGGAAGACTTCAACGGCTTCAGGCGTACAAGGCATGTTGGCACCTTCTGCAACGGCCATGACGTTGTTGTCGACGAGCATTTGTGCTTCAGGCCCGTTGAGTTCGTTCTGTGTTGCACAAGGTAGAGCAACATCGACGTTGATTCCCCAGAGACCGTTCGGTGTTGGCTCTGGTGCTGATGCTGTGAACGTAACACCATCAAAATGTGCAGCATACTCAGAGATGCGACCTCGTCGGTTGTTCTTGAGATCCATGATCCAAGCCAACTTTTCTCGGTCGATACCAGCAGGGTCGTGGATGAATCCACTCGAATCAGACATGGTAACAGGCTTGCCACCAAGATCGAGAACCTTCTCACAAGCGAACTGAGCAACGTTTCCAGAGCCTGCAAAGTCATGGGCGTGTCTCGTGATACGTTTTATCGTTACCGTGAATTAGTGGACGATGGTGGTGTTGATGCGCTGATCGAAAAAAGCCGCAGAAG
>JAYYFM010000166.1:0-2858 GCA_036158745.1 Thermoplasmatota archaeon | reverse complement strand
GGCGGAGACAAAGGCGAATCGTCCCTTGTCGATGGTAGTCGGCGTCTCAAATCCGATGTGCGATTTTCCGTTGTCGGAGACTGCGACGAATTGAATTCAATCATTGGTCTTGTACGAATGGAATGTTCACGACTGCCACTGCATCATCAAGATGGTGGAGACAGGAAAAATGCCGGACGCGTCCGTTTCATCTGCGATACTGCTCTGTCACGCATTCAACACGAATTGTTTGATCTTGGTGCGGAATTGGCATGCCCACCAGAAAATCTTCCCGATTACATGGTCCTCATCAATGAAAACCAAGCCGACACCTTGGTTTCGGACATGGATGCATGGCTGACCCAAACAGAGTCCCTCACATCATTTATTCTCCCTGCTGGCGGCCCACCTCAGGCGGTGCTTCACCATGCTCGAACGGTTGCCCGCCGTCTCGAGAGAGGCATTGTCAAATTACGTGAACATGAGGGGGAGCAATCGGTCCGCCCGCTGGTTCTCACGTACGTCAATCGTCTTTCAGACTGGCTTTTTGTTTTGAGCCGATGGATTACTGCTGTTCTTGGAGAAGAGGAAATGCTCTGGCAACCACTTGGAAAGCGAGGAAAGGAAGAAGGGATTGCAAACTCGATTTTGAGGCAAGCAGAACACGATGCTGATTTTGACAATATCTAATTTGTTGATTTTGCTTTGTCCCAGGCTTTGCGTACAACACCACGCGTCTCGTGGTGTGTCAACTGGGCAAGCGCTTGCTCCCAATCCAACCACAAATGATCTCGATGTTCACGCGAGAGCGTAACATCAAGGGTATCTGTTTCAGCGAGAAACCAAAACACTTCTTTCTCTCGTTTTCTGCCTTTGTGTCGGTACGTGTATGCCGTGCGCTCGACAAAGTCTTGGTCGAACGTCAGTTCAGTGATTCCAGTTTCCTCTGCTAATTCTCGACGGACAGTAGCGACATGATCGACATCTGTGTCTTCGACATGACCTTTTGGCAAATCCCAATGACCTTGTGGGTATTGCAACAGCAAAATACTGTCGAGGTTGACCAAAACAACGCCGCAGGAAGTCTCCATCTCATCCCCTCTGATTGGCCCTGTCAGGATTATCGTTTGATATCTTCGCGTCTTGTATCTGCCCAATAGGTTCAATATACGTCGAATTTGAGGTCCTGAACATGACAAGTACGTCTTCGTTTCCAGACGTCCACCGAATCGTTGCCGATTCGGATATGGATGGAATGTGCGCTGCGGTTGTCTTGAAGAAAGCCTACCCTGATGCAGAGGTTCACTTTGCTCACGCAGCTCTGATTCGCTCCGGTATCATCGATCACCTCATCGATGAGTATACTGTCACTGTCGACCTTCCGTTCCATCCGAATAGCGGTTGGTATCTTGATCATCACTTAACGAACAAACCAACAGAAAAAGAACATGATGATTTCACTTCCAAGGGAGGGATTGTTCACTGGGATAGCGCTCCTTCAGCCGCCCGCCTTGCCTTCGAACTGTTTCGAAAGCAGTACGCATTCCCACATCTTGAAACAATTATGCCGCTTGTTGATGACCTCGATTCCGGTGGTATTTCTCTCGAAACATTTCGTGAGGATGGGCCATTGCTCCAGTTGTCTCGAACGTTGAGTTACAACGATGCAGAGTATATGCACCATTTGCTCAATCTCTTCCTTACATGCACTTCCATGGAACAAATCTACAACGACAAAGTTGTCCAAGAACGCATGGAGTTCGCACGAACATCGCGCAAGGAACTGATGGTTTTGGTTCAAGAAAAAACCACGATTGTGAATCGCTTGGCAATATGCCGTCTTGAGGATACAGGCCATCGCTCCAATGGGTATCTCATTACGGCTTATGCCGGTGAAGATGCGGATGCTTGTTGCATTATTCATGGATATTCGGATGGTGAAATTGGAAACAATACACGGCCCCCTCTCTCCGCAAGTTTCTATGCAAATTCATTCCTTCCTCAAGGACAAAACCGCTACGACCTTTCTCGATTAGCAACGGAATTTGATCAGCATGGAGGCGGCCATGCAAATGCATGTGGTTGTCGTATACAGCCTCCTGGAATTGAATCCAATCTCAAGCGATGGATGGAGATGTGGAACAATCGCGATGTTGATCTCAAGCATCACCATTAGATGACTTGGAATGTGTAGATAAGGCCAAGGAACGAGTGAATCATCACCAAGGCCATCATCATATCCGATGCACGGCCATGCTTTGTCCGTTCACCCGTGAAGGATTCGTTTTGTTCTTTCAATTCAGCAGTTTTTCGGCCATGACGTACAACCAACCAGAGCAGAACCAAACCGACCGGGCCGGTGAAACCATGCAGATTCTGGGGCAGGAGATCGGATGTCCAATCATCGTTGACGATCATTCCAGAGATGGCACGAGCGAAAAAAGCGATGAGTGCTAAGCAGATCCCAGTCCAAAGAAGCCACTCGCCATGCCGCTGATGACGAGCGAGTGCCTGCTTGCGCTCATCACCTCGGAGAGTCATTCCTTTTTTCCTCCAGCCGTACTGTCGAACAAGCCACAATACGAAGATGGTTGCAAGAATTGGATGGATGAGCATGATGACAGTACGCGTTACCATAACCACTCCTCCGCTGTTCCCTGCGAGGCCTGACTTCCTTGAATGGGTTTCTCTCATGCATGTGACCCTAGCGGTGAGTTCAAAGGTTGGATGACGAGGGAAAGGCGGGGGCGCCATGCAAGAATCTTATCTTGAGGCATGTCTTGAAGCAGGATTCAAGACGATTAAAAATCGACGGCTAAATGCTGTCGGTAAATGCCCTGAATACACATTGATGGATAAACCATGGAAAGAACTGGTCA
>JAYYFM010000165.1:0-2865 GCA_036158745.1 Thermoplasmatota archaeon | reverse complement strand
GTTTCCTTGCGGAGTGTAAAAGCAACAAGAACGATAATGAAAGCGATGAAGAACCAAAGAATCCAGAACATTGTTGTCATGATATCACCTCAATCACAGTACGTCAACCAATCGACGTAGTCGGTTATGCCTTCGACGACACCATTGTTGAGAACAATCGGGATCAGTGGGAGACCGACAGGAGCCGGACCTCCTGCTTTGCGTACACCTGCGTAGGTGAAGGTTGCACCATTGGATCGGTTGCGGTTGGTGTTCATCTCCAGTGCGGTCGTATCGAATCGAGAGGAGTGGCAGATGCAGAACAACTTGGTTCCACCATCGTCGGTGCCTCCAGGCGTCCATGTATCGTCTGTGTAAGAGTTGGATACGAGTTGCCAGCCAGGGATGCAACATAGGTGTGTGCAACGTCCGAAGACCATGATGAGGTCATCGGATGGGTAAATGCGCTCGTCGATTGCAACCATGTCTTCAAAGTGTCCGATGTACTTTCCAGATTCATCGTAACCTTCCATCATTTGGAATCGTGCTTTGTTGTTATCCATCGGCGATCCTTGCCACTTGGAGTCTTCGACATAGGTAACGACAACGGGGACGCCGTTCCAGACACCAGCGGCACCTGCGGTGCCGGTGTTGGAATTGGCAGCTTCTGCAACAAAGTCTGCCTTGGTCATCGATTGAAGGTGCTTCGACCCATACCATGCCGTATCTTCACGACCCTTGGCCCAGAATTTGACCGAGAGGTCACCAGCAGAGCCACCGCCTGGCGGGAGGAGAATGGCAGCGAATCCAAGTACGCCAAGTGATGCTGCAAGTACGCCTGTTGCCGTGTTGAAACCATACCGCAAGAATTGTCTTCGGTTGATGACGGTTTCACCAGCATTAGCAGAGCCTTGCTTTGCTTCAGGAACGAATAAATTGTAATCTTTCGCCATTTGCTTCACCACTTGTACTCCTTCCAGTCCTTGACGTGTTCAGGGACGTACTTGTTCTGGGAATGTTTGACAATGATGGTATCCGGAAGGATGAATTTGAGGTAGATGACGCCCATGAGAATCAGGGTTGTCAAGGTCATAGCAAGGTGGAACGCAAGCTGTTGTTGATCCCAACTCTTTGCAAGACCGTAAATGAGGGAGAATGCCCAGTAGCATGCCCAAAAGATGCCCCATGCAAAGAAGAACATGGTGAGGTAGGAGCCGCCGGACGGGGCAAGACTTGCGCTGACAATGGTACCAGATTCTGCAACATTGTGGACGCCGTGGTTGATGGCTTCATCCATTTGCGCCTCGGTGAGTTCAACGCCCTCCAAAGCATTGCGAGCATCCTTGACGGAAATCGAACCGTCTGCAACACCCTTGAGCAAGTTGTTGATGGTGTCGTCATACATCACTGATCACCTCTCCGCATGAGTTTGTACCGCAAGCGCAACTGGTTGCTCCGTCCTTCGTACGACGTCGAGAATCCGTAGCGGAGCATCAAACCAGCGAAGACGACGCACATGATGACCGCTCCAAATCCGAGAAGGCCAAGCCAGTGCGCACGCAGTTTCGCACCCATGTGGTGCAAGTCGGCTCCGTGCGATTCGGGTTCAGGAGGTGCAACGTTGCCGTCTCCTGCAAAGACTGTTCGAGTCCCACGAGAGAGGCTGTCTTCATCTCCTTCGACAAGAGCAAAGGTCAACTGGTTCCACATGTCCTCGACAACGTTTCCAAGACCACCATCGCCGTTGACGCTGTTGCCAGTAATCCAGAACGTGATGGTTCCTTCTCCCTCAGCAGGTGCCTTCCAAGTGATGTCCCACATTCGGTCGGATTCTGCAGCGGAGGCAGATGTGTGCGTGAGCGATTGCATGTCGCCCTGCCAGTTGTCGGCACCTGTTCCTCCGAGTTCACCGCTTGAAACTCGCATTGAGAATCCTGCGGAGTATTGTCCCCCGGCGGCAGGCCCTCCAATGATGTGGAGTTGGAGTTCGTAGGTCTCGCCTGGCGTCCAAGCATACGGGACGCTGTCAAGGATCACTTGGACGCTGTTTGATGGTGCTGCGTTGTGGCAAAGACATCCTTCTTTGGCGACATCGTCAATGTCGTTTTGTTGGCCACCAATTCCCGTCGGCAACGATGTTGCAAGGCCAGGGAGGAGCAGGAGAAGCAACACTGCAACCGCAACAGGGCGGCGTTTGGAGAAGGAGGTTGTTAGCATGGCTAGACCCTATGTCCTTTCGACTCGGAAGGACCCCTTAAACATTGTTAGAGATTCGCATGAATAATGTCTTGCAGTGTGCCGTTTTTGAAGCAAAATTTAACAGTGCAAGAATTCTTGTGATTCGACCGTTACGGTAGTCCATGGCGGAAACTCCCTTTGAGAACACCTACGACCTATCACCCCTTCAACTTGAGCAATTGGACGAGGCTGAAGATTTGATGCTCAAAAACGATCTCGGTGCAGCAGAACGTCTCCTTTTGAGTATGCTTGAGGAGGACCAAGAATGCATTCCAGTCTTGTCCAACCTTGGTCACTTGTACGGCCGTCATCTCTCTGAGTTTGAGACAGCTGTTTCCTATTACGACAAGGTTCTCCACCTTGAGCCAGACAATGCTTGGGCTCGTGATGCTCGTCGTCGTTACCTTCGATTCGTCGACGAATAAGGTAAGTTCAAGGGCGTCTTCGACAAGGGATTGTCATGGAGTCCTCGCAAATCCTCATCGCAGGAATTGGCGGACTCGGTTGCGTTTGGGCTGCTCGTGCCCATCAACGAGGTGCTGGGGCATCGTTGTTGATGCTCGATGCTGATGACCGGTTTCCTGATGTCGATGGAGCGCACATCATTCGTCTCGGGCATACCCTGGACGCTTTGGGTTGTGCCGCACT
>JAYYFM010000164.1:0-2892 GCA_036158745.1 Thermoplasmatota archaeon | reverse complement strand
TGGATGGCCTCACGAAGGCGTTGGGTGCGCCCCATCAGGCCACCCCCCGAACCTGCAGTGCGTTGGCCCTGGCTTGGAGGCCCTGAAGGCTCCGCGACAGGGGGCGCACCGGGCGCGCCCTAAGGTGGAGCGGACGCCAGTCGGCGTCTTGGCCTCGGTTGGGCAGGCGGCCGGACCCGTGGGCGAGGCAGCTCTGCTGATCGTCGGCCCAAGGTGAGCGACGGGTGGGGGCGTTCAGGGCTCGCATGGACGCGAAAGTTGCGGGGATGGAGGCGTTGGCCATGCCCTGCGCTCACGACGGTCGCATATGAGGCGACGAAAGGCAGGGGTCGCTGAAAGTGAAGTGAAGAACGGTGCACGTCGTCTTGTTCACTTGCAGGATTTCGCTTCACTTTCGCCGCGTCGGTTACCGCTAAATACGGGTGGACGTTCGGCGAAAATGCCTGCTTGCGTGGTGTAGTGGCCCATCATAAAGGATTCTCATTCCTTTGACCCGGGTTCAAATCCCGGCGCGAGCACTCTCATCCCGGGAAACTATCTGCAAATACCATGGTGCGTGGTTGTTGAGCAATATCTCAATGACAAACTCATTCCCAGAACGGCCGATTATCTTCCCCGGTGGCTTCAGTTGAAATTGTAGCGGAAGGTTGGCGAGTGAGTTCCTTCCAACCACCTTCAATGAAAAATTCCCGAAAACGCTCGCTTAATTCCAGTGCATGTGTTTTGTTTTTCGCTTTCAATACCAACATCCTCTGCACATCGTAGGCTGGGTCATTACCATAATTCCATTTCATCTGTTTGTTACCGTGGTTGTAAACCAAATGGCGAGGTTCCACCCGTAAGTCAGGGTGCAATGTACTCTGATCGGTCTTCAGGAAGCGCTTTCCAAGATGGGTGAAATAGCGTTCATTACCGACCAGTCTTTTTTCGACTAGTCGAACTTGGTACTGAGTAACATAGCCTCCACCACCACCACCCTCACCTCCACCGCCTTGCAGATTTTCGTACTCAACGACAACAACCTCTAGGTTCTCGTGGGTAAATCGTGCCGTTGATTCGAGGGTATTGATCTTGGAATTTTCGAGCGTTCGCTTGTTCCGTTTCATAACAGTATAGGACAAATCAGAGAGTGTAATCCTTCTCACGTTACTGTTGATCGTCATTAGATATGCCAGTAGATAACTCACTCCTAAGACGATTGGGGTGGTGAAAAAGAGAATTAGATAATTTCCAGTAAATAGTGGGAATAAAATGAAAGGAGAGAAAAAAAGCATCAACACAACCATTGCCAGCGCTGTGCTGTTGTATTCAACAGTCTCAATGGATTCTGATTCTGTATCGTAGGACCATCCCGTTGCTTCGAGCCAATCCATGTTGAAATTCAACTCCTTGCATTAAATAAATTTTAATTTATAGACGCATGAACGTAAGCATGAATCTCAAACAAATTTCAACTTAACAATTGATTGTTAAATGCTCGTACCGGGAATTCAGCGCAAGCGTTGTTTCCCAATCATTGAAGCGAACACGATGGCCTCTCAGACCACACGGATGTTGAATTTCAGGAGTTTACGAGGCAACACATCATCCAGGTTGTTCAGATCAGCGTCGTTCAACTCAATGAGGTTGAAGTCATTGTCTGCATAAGCACGTTGCTTGACTGCCTTTCTTCGAGCATATTTGGCGTCAGATTCCATGCCCCAGAATTCGATGTAGACGTTCCCTTGTTTGATGTAGAAGTCAGAATAGACGTCTGCCTCAATCGGGAGCTTCTTTTCGTATGCATGAGCAATGCCGTTTGTGTACAGCCAGTTGTCGATCATGGCTTCAGCTCGTGAACGGACGTAATGCCCGTCCATGCATCGATACGTCGCAGGGAACTTCTTTCGGAAATCTTCGATTTCTGGTTCAGCCGGAACTGATGCCTGTTCGTCTTTCACCGGTTCTTCGCCCTTGAATTCGGCCACTGCTCGCTTCAACACGCGGCTTTTGAGAATCTTCGGTGGCCACATCACGAATGGAACACCGCTGGATTTCACCTCGCTCATGACCGCGCCTTGCTTTTTGCCTTGCTTGGATGCCTTCCAACCCTTGCCATGGCGGGGTTTGTACATCCAGCCGAGGTCACTCAAGAGCAGGTTGGCTTTCTGACCAGAGATTGAGAAATGCTCACCAATCTTGGTCGCTGTCAACAATTCATTGGACGATGCCGACGGCTTCTTTGCGGCCGCAGGCTTGGACGCAGATCCCTTTCCGTTCTGCTTTTTCCAGCAGGAGTAACAGAGGTAGTGACCTTTCTTGGTCACTTCAACATCGCAACCTGCGGCTTTGCAGATGACCATGCCTATCCTAAGCAGCTGTACATTATGACTCCATTCAAAGATTGCCTTCGATTTCTGAAGGTCACCTGGTTGGCCCGGTTCGAGCGCATGCCTTCCCCGGGAAGCGTGCCACTGAGCAATGAAATCCTGCACGAATTTCTTGAATATCCTACCAACATGGGCGAAGCGTGTCCGACGTTGGTTCGCCGCTGGACTACTACGCCCGGGTCTTTGGCAACTTTGAGTTCTCCGTCGCCGGTGTTTTCGCACTCAACCATGCCGTGGCCTTCATCGGTATGATCACCGGGGTGTTCCTCGCTGGGCTCGCTCTTTATTTTCAGGTCCGGCAGCAAAGACCTGAAGAATCAAGCCATAGGAATGATTCTGTTGATTGAAGGATTCATGGCCTTCACGCTCTGTTTTTTCTGGATCTATCCCTTCTCCCTCGAGGCCCTGCAGAACATCGTCTGGCTGCGCGGTTTAGCGGGCGTCACCGGCCTTACGAGGATGATGATGATGGTCGCTGTGGTGTCGTTTTTCATCGAAACGGAACGAGCGAAGCGAATTCGAC
>JAYYFM010000163.1:0-2966 GCA_036158745.1 Thermoplasmatota archaeon | reverse complement strand
GTTGTTGTTGGTGTTTGCACTTGCTGTGCAAACGCTCGATAACCGATTGGATGCCAGTCTTGAGGCCATCGATGAGGCTGGAGACCCTTTACCATCGTTCCAAATTGATGATGCAACGTTGTGGGAAGGTGCTGTATTGAGTATATCCGTAAACAGCAATGGGAGCGGATATGTCGATGGAACGTTGATTGCAACAGGAACTGGAAGTGGATTTTCTGGGACATTTACTGTTGATGCTGCAGGAGGAATAGATACCGTGACAATCACCAATCGCGGTAATTACTCGTCCCCTCCTACCATCACCATTGATGCTGCTGGACAATCACCGACCAGTTCAGCAACACTGAGTTCGACGATCGGCAATCACATCTACGCAAACCTGACCAATACAGGCTCTGTAACGCTTCCACTTCGGGAAGTGTGGCTTTTCCTCGATGGAGGAACATCACAGACTCCGACAAATTTGGGAAGCGCTTACACACCAGCGATCAACAGTACCAACTGGTATCCTGGAGAAACAATTTCTTTGGATTGGTCAGAGAATGGACCTACGTCCTACACTCGAATTTCAATGACAGCAGGTGGGCTGACAGCAGCTCACGCACTCGCATGAGGTGATTCAATGGCAGACGGCGGAGCATCATCATTTATTTTCCTGACAACAGCATTGTTGGTGTCTGGATTGGTAAGCGTCGTGTTGATTAATCAATGGGGCGGCATGGCTCAAATCACAGCACAGGAAACTGCTGCACTTGAGGTTCAAGAAGCCACAAGCGTTGATTTCGCAGGCGACCCAATGATGGTTTCATTGAATACAACCTTGAATGAAATTACATTCTACGTTCAAAACACTGGAACCACGTTGCTTGATTCATCCACACTTGTTGTGCTCGTTGATGGTCAAACAGTGACCTCGACAATTAACGCAACGATCGTGCCTAGTGGTGTAGATTGGAATGAAGACCGTCTTCTCCAAATCACTGTGAATGAACCTTCTTGGACGTATCAGTCAGGCGACGATGTTTCGATTACAGTTGTGGTTTCATCTGAAGTCACCAATGGATATCGAGGCTCAGATTCCATGTCTGTGGAGGTGCGCTTGCATGGTTGAACGACTTGATGAGATGCCCAAACCCATAGAAGATGGGTTCCCTTACGACGTCGAAACGGACAGTTTAGCGGACTCACTTGGCCTACGCCTTCCCAACCGAAGCTTGATTATGCTTCAAGGAGAAGTAGGTTCAGGTAAATCGCTTGTAAGTCAACGGTTCGTTCATGGTTTGCTCCACAACGATGTCAAGGTCCTCGTCATCACGACAGAATTGACGACACGAGGCTGGATTGAACAAATGGAATCGATTGGTTATGGCGTCACGGATGCATTGACCAATGGTAACCTGATGATTTTCTCTCGATTTGGTACTGTTGCTGAACCCATTCCAAATGTTGGACTTGATGAAGTTCTCAACAGTGAAGCCATTGAAGAAGCGGACATTGTTGTAATCGATTCTGCAAGTTCGTTGATGCCTGATGGTATGGACGACCAAGCACGTTTCGATATGATTCAACGTTTGAGAAAAATTGCCTCGACCGGTCGAAGTCTGATGTTGATGGTTGACAAGGATGAGATGGATGCAAAACTCTTGCACTCACTTCGCGCAAGTGCTGAAGTCGTCCTCGATCTTTCGACCAATTTGATTGGAGGTGACCTCAAACGCACCCTTCTTGTCACACGATACTTGCGTGCAGCAGGTCCAGTACAATCATCCATTGGATGGCGTGTTGAACCAGGCATGGGCTTCATTGTCGATATTACAGCAGTTAGCTGAGGTGAGAACATGGCGGATGAAGAACTCAAATTCCAACGAGGCGACCTTGCCTCCGTCATGGCTGCGCACAGCCACGTCGCGGATTGGGTTCGTGATTTCGAAAAGCGCTACGGTTCTCGTCCGATTTACTACGGTCCACTTGATCGAGATGCGAAGAAACAACGACCGCTCAACCTCATTTACATTACCAAAGAACCAGTCTTTGTCCACATTTACGAACCTCCCAGCGATGAGGATGGCGGTGGACAAGTCCTGTGGTTTGGTCTCGAACCGCAACTCAACGAAGAGGAAGAAAACATTCGACGTGATTTGGTCGAAACCTTGCTTCAAGAGGCACCTACAGCTCCATCCTTCACAACCGACTCTGAGTTCGAAACCATCCTTGGACAGATGATTGACCGATACACAATCTCTGAGGCAGAAGCCAGCATCGTTTCACGACGTCGAGGTCGCATTTGGGAACTTGTCGGACTCGATGACAAGCGAATCGTCGTATCTGACGCTCAACGTGAGCGTTTACGCTACATCGTCATTCGAGACTTGATTCGAAATGGTCCTCTCGAAACACTCCTCTCTGACGAAATGCTGGAAGATATCCACTCGGTCGGATTGAAGCACATCCACATGGATCACAAGGTCTTCGGGATGGTCACATCAAACATCCGTTTCAGAGAGCGCGAGATTCTCTCTCGTTACCTCCGTGCCATGTCGGAGCGTATCGGACGGCCGGTTTCCGATAACAAACCAATCATTGACGGGGCACTCCTCGATGGTTCCCGTATCAACATCATATTCTCAGACGACGTTTCGATGCTGGGACCATCCTTCACCATTCGTAAGTTCGCTGAAGAGACCATTTCTGTTATTCAACTTATCAAATGGGGTACCATGAGTGCTCAACAAGCAGCATACATTTGGATATGTCTCGAGTACGGTATGTCCGTCTTGGTTTCAGGGGAAACAGCGTCTGGTAAGACAACAACACTCAATGCAATCCTACCATTCATTGACCACAATGTCAAGATTTACTCTGCAGAGGATACACCTGAAGTGAAGGTACGTCACAAGATTTGGCAACGCCTTGTCACACGTGATTCAAAGAATGAAGACTCTCGTGTCGAAATGTTCGACTTGCTC
>JAYYFM010000162.1:0-2988 GCA_036158745.1 Thermoplasmatota archaeon | reverse complement strand
CACTTTACGAAGAATCCCTGATCGGTTCCGACGCTTCAGCACTCCTTTGCAGTCTCATGGTTCAGGATGAGCAGGTGGCGATGTCGATGATCGATGCATCGACAGGACAGGCTTGGGCAGTCTCGTTTGGTGGTGACGGGAAATGGGCATCCATCTACGATGAAATCATGCGGTGGAATCCGAGTGAGTTGGTACTGACTCCAAAAGATGCGGAACGGAGTGAACTCTTGCATTTGCTCGGTATGCTTGATTCAGTTGTTGTCAGCCAACATTCCTATCAATCGAAACGAGCCTCTGATCGCCTCAAAACGATGCTCGAAGTCAATGATCTTGGACATCTCGACCTTGGTCAATCACCTCAGGCGTTGCAAGCGACAGCACTTGCTGCAGACTATCTAGCAACGGTCCATCGCCACGATGACATTGCAATACGCGATGTTGATATTCAGGAGACTTCGGAAGGATTGGTCCTCGATCAAACAACGCTGCGCAACCTTGAGATTACACAAACTCTTGCAGGTGAATACGAAGGCTCCCTTCTTTGGGCCATGAACAAATGCAGAACTGCGATGGGCCGTCGTTGCCTAAAGTCGTGGTTGTTACGTCCCCTTTCCAACATCGAAGCGATGCAAGCACGACATGCCTCAGTAGGGGCGCTGATGCGTTCCTCAAAGCGATTGGATATGCTTCGAGAGAGTCTCAAAGGCATGCTTGATCTCGAACGTCTTTCAACGCAGCTGAAGTACAACCGTTCCAATGCACGCGATTTGCTTGCAACAGCCAATGCCATCGAGCGACTGCCAGCCATCCAGCGACTGTGCAGTGAAACCGAAGATGGTCTCTTAATCCATCTTGTCGAGGATCTTGATCAACTCAAAGATGTGGCTGAAGACATCCATCGAACACTCGTCGATGAGGTCCCATTGGGCTTGCGAGATGGTGGGCTGATTCGAACAGGAATCGATGACGAACTTGACCGTTACAGGAATGCATCAAATCAAGGCCATGGTTGGTTTTCCAATCTTGAGGCCACACTTCGAAGTCAATTGAACATACCAAGCTTGAAGGTGCGCATGAATCGTCAAATTGGATGGTTCATCGAAGTCACGGCGACCCACTCGGATAAAGTCCCAGAGGAATGGACGCGAAAACAACAGATGACGAATGGCAGTCGATATGTTACGGATGAACTGCGTGAACAAGACGACCTCCTTCTTACGGCAGAGAGCAAATCAAAGAGCATTGAGTATGCCTTGTTCTGCTCTTTGCGGGACCGTGTCCGACAGCATGCAAACAAACTCGCACAGATTGCATCGAAGGTAGCATCCATTGATGTCTTGCAGTGTTTTGCTTCGACTGCTCGACAACGCTCATGGGTCAAACCAGTCCTTGGAGAGGGTCGAAAAATGATGCTGAGCCAGGCACGTCACCCAGTGCTGGAAGTTCAGCAAGGATTTGTTCCAAACGATGTTGTTATGGACGACAAGCGCCGGTTTTTGCTGATTACGGGGCCCAATATGGGTGGTAAGTCGACGTATTTGCGAACGGTCGCCCTGGTCAGTATCTTGGCTCAAGCGGGTAGTTTTGTTCCAGCAGAGAAGGCACGACTGGGGCTAATCGATCGCATTTTCACTCGAGTTGGTGCGAGCGACGATCTTCGAAGAGGACGTTCCACGTTCATGATGGAAATGATTGAAGTCGCCCACATATTGCGCCGTGCATCATCAAAATCACTTCTCCTCCTCGATGAAATTGGCCGTGGAACATCAACCTTTGATGGCTTATCGATTGCTTGGGCAGTCACAGAAGATGTCTGCAATCGAATTGGTGCACGAAGTCTCTTCGCAACGCACTATCATCAATTGGTCGGACTTGAATCGGAGGTCGATGGACTCGCAAACGTCCATGTTCAAGTCGCTCAGAGCGACGGTACCCTGCGATTTTTGCATACCGTGGCCGATGGTCCATGCGATGAATCATACGGAGTCCAAGTGGCAGCACTCGCTGGATTACCTCGTAACGTTGTTGAACGGGCTACAGATCTCCTCGCTTTCTTGGAACAACAGGCTCAGGGTGCAAAGGCGGGTCGTGATGGTGCACCAAGCACGCGTGAGCAAGGTCAGTCCTCGCTCCTGGGTTACTTCGCAGCCGCTGCAATGCAGACGAATGAGCAGAAGGCTCCATCGATGACCGAAGCTCAGGAGGCTGTTCTATCGAAGCTTTCAGCGTTGAATTTGGATGAACTTTCGCCAAGAGATGCCTTCTCTTTAATCGAACAATTGCAGAACCGCTTGGAGGGCGAGTAAGATGGCTGAACCCAATCGTATTCAACAATTGGATGAGATGACCATTGGCCATATTGCTGCTGGTGAAGTTGTTGAGAGGCCCGCTCAAGTGGTCAAAGAACTGCTTGAGAATGCCCTTGATGCAGATTCGACTTCCATCCATGTTGAAATCGAACGAGGTGGATTTGACCTCATTCGTATTGAAGACAATGGGGGTGGAATTGATGAATCCGATCTGGGCTTAGCACTTTCTCGTCATGCCACATCGAAACTCCGTCAACCAGAAGATCTGAACGAAATTCATACGCTTGGATTCCGAGGTGAAGCCTTAGCAAGCATTGGCGTTGTTTCACGTCTGACGGTCGCCTCACGACCCGAAGGCCGAGAAGGTCGTAGCATCACGATGGAAGATGGCATCCAAGGAGAGATTGAACCGATAGGAATGGCAAACGGGACAGTCGTCACCGTCGAGCATTTGTTCCAAAATACACCTGTTCGTCTTGGTTTCCAACGTCGTCCAGCAACAGAGCACGCTCGAATCGTCGAGGTGGTCGTTGCTCATGCGATTGCTCATTCACACGTCGCATTCCGATGTACCATCGATGGCCGTTCAACACTCAATCTTCCATCAAGTGCTTCCATCGAAGATCGCCTGTACGATGTTCTCGGTGGTCAATCTTCGAATCTTCTTCAATTATCTGCC
>JAYYFM010000161.1:0-3006 GCA_036158745.1 Thermoplasmatota archaeon | reverse complement strand
AGATTCCCTGCGTGTACAGGCCCGAAAGGCTAGTTTTTGCCCTCACTTCCTATCGCCGAGGACCTCTACATCCAATCGTTGAAAGAGGTGGAGTCCTTCCGAGTATCATGAGCATCAGTGCTGAGGAGATTCTGGCCGAAATTGGTCCGGTTCAGGAAATTCTTGATGCACATGATGGCGTCGTAACCGTCCTCGATACGAGCGATGGAAACATCATGCTGTCTCTCGATGGCGGTTGTAATGGCTGTTCGTCAACACCCATGACGGCGATGCAAATTTACTATTCACTGAAGAAACTCGAAGCCGTGAACGACGTGATTTTTGTTAATGGCGAATTGCCGGAATACATGCGTACCTTCATCAACCAAAAAATGGAGAAAGAGGCTGCCGAATCCTCTGACGATGGCCCCGGAGAAATCGTTTGATTACTCCTCTTCGACGGTCCTTCCAATGCTGTGTGGATTGGCTCCGAACGATACGTTCTCGCCCTTGATGTTCATACGCGCTGCAATCGCCAAGACAATGCAGACAATGGAAAGTGGTCGTGGGAGGTAGTTCGATCCCCACAACGAACCTCCTGCAAGCGAAAGCCACCACAGAGATGCTGCTGCAAGAAGGAGCGTTGTGAAAATGATGTTTTGTACGAGTAATTCGGCTTTCTCAGAACGTGAAAAGGTCGCTACAAACATGAAGAGAATTGCAGAGATTCCGCAAAAGGTCTGGACGAGCAAGGAGATGTACTCGACCTCGAGCATGATTGAACCAAACCGAGGGGGTTTTTGAAACAACCACTTGCCATCCTTTTTGAGTTGTGAACAATTGTAGACACTATGGCAGGCAGTGCGTTCAAACTCCCGAAGGCTCGTACGAGTGGTGCTCCGTATTTTTCTCGCAACCAAGTAGCTGCAGTTCTCCATCAAGTTGCGGTTTTGCTCGAACTACAAGGGGCGAATGTCTTCCGAGTCCGTTCGTATCAAAATGGAAGTCGAATGATTGGAACGATAACAGAAGACTTGCACGAGTTGGTCGTTACCGGACGCTTGTTTGAGATGAAAGGGATTGGAAAGGGCCTTGGTTCAGCCCTCTCTCAAGCAATCTTAGAAGGCGTCTGGCCTGAAGACTGGGTTCGTTTGCATGAAGATACACCGCAAGGGATGATCGAAATGCTCGGAATTCCAGGACTCGGTCCAAAGCGAATCAAATTGATGCATGAAGAATTAGGAGTCGATTCCATTGCAGCACTCAAGGAGGCAGCTGAGCAAGGCCGTATTGCACCAATGAAGGGATTCGGAAAGAAATCAGAACAACGCATGCTCGATGGGATTGACCTTCTTTCTCGATTCCGCGCACGGCGACGTTTGGATATCGGATTGAAATATGGGACTGCATTTGAGCAGAGAATCAAGGCACTGCCTGGCGTTGAACGAGTCCAACTGGCCGGAAGTGCTCGTCGACGAAAAGAGACGATTGGTGATTTGGATATTGTTGTGGGTGTCAAGCCCGAAAACCATGAGGATGTCGCAGACGCTATTCTTGCATTGCAAGGTATTGCGGATGTCAAGGGAGCTGGGGATTCAAAGATCAGTCTCATCCTTGAGGCGAGTATTTTCGAAGATGGATTTTCTGTAGGGCATATTGATGCCAACGTCATGGAAGCGATTGGTGGTGATGATTACGAACAATTGGAGAGCGCTGGGACCATTGATGCTCAAGTCCGATTGGTACCACCTGAAATGTTTGCCTTCACGCTAGCCTACTTCACTGGTAGCAAAGAGCACAACATTGCCATGCGTCAACGAGCCATTGACCGTGGTCTTCGTCTGAATGAATTTGGTCTTATTCCCGAAGACAAGGCGGGTGAACTCAAGGGGATTGAAGCCGCACAGTATTCACTCACCGCTATGACTGAAGAAGAGATTTATTCGCACCTCGACTTGCAATGGGTTCCTCCTGAATTGCGCGAAGATACGGGTGAGATCCAATCTGGAAGCGAACAGAATCTTCCACAACTGTTGGAGCTTGATACCATTCAAGGCGCTCTTCACAATCACACCGTCGTTTCAGACGGTGAGGCGACGCTTGAACAAATGGCGGATGCAGCTCAGGCACTCGGTTGGACATGGCTTGGAATCGCTGATCATTCTCCAACGCTGAAGGTCGCCAATGGTGCTCCTGCCGAACGATTGTTGGAACAAGGGCAAAAAATCCGAAAATACAACCAAAACTGGCAGGATGAAGGGGTAAATTTCAGATTGTTTCACGGAGTTGAATCCGACATCCTTGCAGGTGGGAAATTGGACCATCCAGATGAAGTGCTCAATGAGTTGGATTATGTTGTCGCTTCCGTTCATGCGATGACCAAGTGGAGAGGTCGAGATGAGAGCGAGAACACGGAGGAACTTCTGAAAGTTCTCGAACATCCTGCGACAAAAGTGCTTGGGCATCCAACTGGGCGTATTCTCCAAGGACGTGAAGGATACGAAGTTGATGTGCATCGACTCATCGATGCGATGGCTGAGCATATTGAAGAAGGTCGATTCAAGTCGATTGAATTGAATGCAAGCCCATACCGTTTGGATATTGACTACCGGCTGTGTAAGTATGCCAAACTAATGGGCGTTCCCGTAGCCATCAGCCCAGATGCTCACTCAATTCGTGGTCTTGCTGACATTCAGTACGGTGTGATGACTGCACGAAAGGGTTGGCTCGAACAAGGTGACGTCATCAACTCGATGAGTGCCGATGCGTTAGCCCAACAACTTGCACTTCAGTAAAGCAACAGTTCTTGAATGAGAGGAAGGTGGTTCAGTCATGCGACTCACGAGGACATTGATCATGGGAGCGCTCATGGTGATTCCGGGTCTTTTCCTTGGCTTGCTCCTGTGGATTCTCGTCGGCCAACCACAAGATGGTGAATCGCCGATTGTGGAAGCACTTGTGTGCAATGCAATTCCGTTGGCAAGCATCTTCTCTGGTCTGTTCTTTGGCTGGGTCACTGGTTCTGAG
>JAYYFM010000160.1:0-3007 GCA_036158745.1 Thermoplasmatota archaeon | reverse complement strand
GTTGTGATGTCTTGGCCTTTGGAGGCCACACCTGCTGCTGCGGCAACTGCAAGTGTAGCCGTTGTTGAAACCGCTGCTGTTGTTACCTTTCCAAGTAATCCAAAATCCGGTGATTCCATGCTATCGAAGCGGGAGACAACATCGTCCTGTTGACGCATCCAATCTGGCGGATTGGTAGAGCCTCCCTCCAGTACTGCAAGAGTGGTAAAGGCTGCAAGTGGCATAACAGCGAGTGCCGTGAGAAGATCAAGGAAACTCGTTTCTGGAATCAGCGCATTTCCGAGGAAGGCCTCGAATAGGTTGGCCTCAAATGTGATAGAAAGTTCAGTGTCTTGACCCATCCAGCCGAGCACAACCAAACTTGCGAATCGTCCCATCAGCCACAAAACGAGGACTGGCGCAAGCCACGAGAGTTTGGTCATCGAGATCAGCCATCGTCGGGTGAATGTCGCGATACCGATGTATTTTCGACAAAAGCGAGGATACAATCTCATAGCCATGAGCAAGCCGATGATGTAGAGAAGAATGGCTAGCTCAAGTCGTCGATTGAGTCGAACAATCGATTCTGGTATCATCATAACCAGGGTGAGTGGGATGGTCACGAGAAGAATCTGAAACGGAACCGCAAGGAGCAGTAACCCTCCGTGCGTTGAAATCAAGGAGTGCCCACGCATCATTCGACGATTGACGAGTGTCGATAAGGAACCATGCGGCGATGTGGAGAACGTCTCACGTGCTCGACGCAAACTGGAAGCCGATCGGCCTCCTCGAGACATACCAAGTGCTGCTTTCCATCCTCCTCGTTCCACAACTCGAATTGGTTGATATCCACCCATAACAAGAGCGAGGAAAAGCGCCAACATACCGTAACTAAGGGAGGCTGCCATGATCCAAGGGAGCATCTCTCGTTGGATACCGATGGTAATGTTCTCACCGGTCATATCGAGTTGGAGCAGATATGTGATGGAAAATGCAGCCATGGGCGTCAGGAAGATTTGACAGAAAACAACGATGGTCAACCAGATACGGGCAGTCAATGGTCCTCGTTGACTGGCCCGCCCCATACATTGGATGGATTCAAATGGTTAGACAAAGGTTCCCCCTGATTTGAGGAGAGTTTAGTCAATTTTTGGGCTCATCAGCAACGACCATCGGCCGACCTTCACTCAGCCATAAGCGAAGCCAACCGCGGAAGAATCCATCTTTACGGGGACGACCGAGATCAGGTCGCATCATATCTTCCAACTTCTTCGAACACGACTCACATCGAACAGATTCAACCCACCATTGTGGTTGAGGGTGTGGACAGCATGCATCCTCTGAATCTGCAATGTTCATTACCATCTGCAGCCGTTGTGCCATCTCAAGCGTACATGGGACCGGCGCCCCACCGAGAAGTGCTTGTCCACGTGAAAGGAGCGTCCATCCTCCGGCAAGGAACAGCCCGTACCCGAAGGTAGATTGACCACCAAGAATGCTCAGGTATCCGAAAAGAAGAGGAAGAAATGTTGTGTACGTTCCGAGTCGATGGAACCAGCGCATGTGAAGGACGCGTTGAGTGAGACGAGGAGAAAGGGGTATTGGTTCCGGATGTGGTGGAAATCCTTTGTTGAATCCAGAGGTTCGACAGAGCACCATGAAAGGTACACGAGGAATGAGATGACCCAGTAAAAATCCTGCAAGCAAAAACAGAATTGCAGATAGCATGGATTCCACATCATTGGTTGCTAAGGCGCTTCAAGGTAGTTTCGACCTTGTCCATCCCTCGAGAGATGTCTTCCTGAGAAATCGTGAATGCGAAGCGAAGATGACCTTCACCGGACGGGCCAAATGCAGTTCCAGGGGAGCAAAGAACACCATCCTTGAGCAATTCCATGGCCAACTCCTGACTGTTCAATCCAGGGACCTTGATTTTTGGGAACACGTAGATCGAACCTTTTGGTCGATGACACTCAACGCCTGGCATGGCATTGAGGCGATCGACGATGAGGTTGCACCGTGCATGGAATTCTTTGGCGAGGATGTCGGGATAATCTGAGGCTTTCTCCATCGCTTCCAAAACAGCATACTGCATAGCATCGTTTGAACAGGCAGTGATGTAATATTGCATCTTGATGACTTGCTTCATTGCTTCAATGTTGGCGGACATGATGTACCCAATTCGCCATCCAGTCATGGCAAAGGTCTTGGAAAACGAATTGATGAGGAGAACTTTGTCGTAATCGGTTCCTACAAACGATACATGCTCGGAGTCAAACACAATTCGGTCGTAGACTTCATCGGAAAGAATCCACAAGTTGTGTTTCTTTGCAAAGGCAAGAAGTTCGTCTCTCTGTTCAATCGTCAGCGTTCCCCCAGTAGGATTCGATGGGAAATTGTAGAGAATCGCCACAGTGTTTTCGTCGACCATGGATTCAAGATCTGCGATTGTGGGGACGAATTCATTCTCGAACAAACACGGATAATACCGGCTTTCACCACCGCACAGGGTAACATCAGGCCCGTAGAGAGGGAAGTACGGCTCTGGGAGGAGGACGTTCTTTCCAGGGTCAACCAACGTCAAGAACAGGTTGAGCAATGCGTTGGTACCTGACATGGTAATGCAGACATTTTCTTCCGAGAGGCCCGACTCAAGATGGTGCCAAGATTCTGCAATTTTCGAACGAAGAGCAGGCAGTCCTGCTGTTGTTGTGTATTTATTTCGACCATCCAGCATGGCTTGATGGAAGGCTTCGATCGCAATTGGAGGAGGTTGGAAATCTGGCTCACCCAAGCCAAAGCTGATGACATCATCACCGGCCAAATCGAACATCTTCCGTACGCCAGTCGGTTGAATGGCTAAAGCTCGTTGACTAAAGTCAGCCACGGTCATCACCATCTTCTTCTGGCTCGATGATTGCATCAACGACCTCTTGTTCAGTTGTTGGCGGTGGAACGTACGTCGCATTCTTGCTTTCGTAGTCGTCACCATCGCCACCGAGGAGAATAATTAGAGCAAGAACCAACA
>JAYYFM010000159.1:0-3025 GCA_036158745.1 Thermoplasmatota archaeon | reverse complement strand
GTTGAGTATACGCTTGACAATCAATCCTCATGGCAACAGCTGGTTCCAAACGGTGGTTATTCCGATTCAGTTACAGCAAACCACCACAGTCTGGCTCAAACCCTCACGTCGATATGGTCCGGTGACGACGAACAATGGACGACATCCCGCTTTGAATTGGACCAATTGACGAACATTGCCACGAGCGAAACCATGCGGTTCCGCTTGTGCATCGCCGTTGGTGCTTCAAGCAACCAACGCGAAGGATGGTTCATCGATAACGTCACATGGCACAACACAGGCGATGAACCAGGCGCTTGGTTCCACGGAAACTTGACCGGCGATTATGCCCCAAACGCAGATGGGACTCTCATCATGCCCATCGATTTCTCAGGCCTCTCCAATCCGATTGAACTCGAGGTTCGCTCCAATTGGGACATTGAAGGTGGCAACAACGATGGTATGACCATTTGGTATTCCATGGACCAAGGCGTAACATGGACGCTCCTCACACCCCTTCCCGGGCTTCCTGGGTTTGGTGTGATTTACCAAGGTGTTCGCTACAGCGATGTCTCCTTTGATTGGCTGCCGATGTTCTATCCCGTTCCAGCAACAGCACACAATCATACCAACGCTTCCAGTGCATTGCTCAAGTTCAATGTTCAAACCGATGCCATCGTCAACCATGGTGGTGGCGCTCCCGCCAACGGTTGGGAGGGCATCATGATCGATAACGTGCAATTGCATTCAGGTGCCAACACGCCCAATCACGTCGTTCGCGTTTTGAACAATTTCACGACGCAACCGACGTACCAGAACGGCTCATCAGAAGGCTGGCTGGACAATGTCAGCGCTCCGAACCAATGGCAGTGGGTATCCACCATGGGTGTAAACGGGCCCGAGACGGACGTCGACTCCTTCGAGGATCCACACATGATGCCGGAAGGCTGGGCTATCGACAACATCCGTGGTGTTGGATGGGCACACGGACTCCTCGGTAACACAACCTTGGGCCCTTCTCAATGGCATTCTGGACAAAACGGCGTCGGCATCCAACTCAACGGGCAATACGCTGCCAATTCCTTTGCCCATCTTATTTCTCCAGAATACGTGCTCCCTGACAATGTCACAGCTCAACTGTCCTTCCGTCATTGGATTTGTACCGAATCGGCATGGGATGGTGGAACCGTTTCAATCTCAACCGATGGTGGATTGAACTGGTGGTACCTTCCAGCAGATGTAGGAGGCTTCCATGATCAAATTTCGAATGTCAACACCAACTCTCCGTTCTATGGAGAAGGCTTGCTTGATGGGTCTCAGGTAACCGGTGGGTGTGGAAGTGGAGCACCGCGTCCGTTCGAATTGAAGACGTCGGACATTTCCAACCTCTCAGGTCAATCGGTTCGTTTGCGATTCTCGTTCTTCTCCGATCAATACGTCGAACGCGATGGATGGTACATCGATGATGCAGGTATCGATGTTGCTTTGTTTGAAACAGAAGGCGATTGGATTTCGCCGAGTATTCTACCGCATCCAGTGTTTGGTTACGGTCATCTCGATGGACTTGCTCACGAACCAGCCAATACATCGCTTCGGTTCAGCCTGATGGATGCCGATGGCAACATCATCCCAGAATACGAACAACGCATCATGCCCTTCTCAGTGGATTTGAATCCAGTGGAGTATCCTTCGGTTCAGATCGTCGTTCACATGTCCTCTGAAGACCCATTCCTGACACCTACGGTGGAGCGATTGGGACTTGGCGTTGTTCAGAGTTTCGGACGCTACCATCAGAAATACAACAGCGAAATGAGTGACTTTGAGGTGACGCAAGAAGGCTTCCTCAAAGCAACAGTGGGGACAACAGTCGATTTTATTCATAGTCCAGGTTGTATCTATGATGCAGTGAACATCCAGCAGATGGGTGGCAACGTGTCGCTGTATTCCTTCTCCTTCACGCGCAGTTCAAGCACGTATCTGCAAGGACCTTCAGTGAAACTCGAACAATTTACTGTCAACACCGAGAAGGAATTGTACGCACCATGGTCCTTTACACTGAGTACAGGAGACGAATTCAAGGCGCTTGTTGTTGAACCGCACTGCCTCGTACCACCACAGGGCCCTCATGTTTTGATTGGTCAGAACCAACTCGAAGCTGTTTCTTGGCCACCGAGTGGCCATGATTCGAACTTTGGTGTTCAGATGATGTTCGATTCCATTGTGAACGACTCGATCATCACCAATTCCACGGAACATGGCCATCTGTACGTCAACACCTCCAGTTCAACGAGTTATCAATTCCGACATCTCATCGCCTTACCAATGACAGAGTGGGGTATCCCCAACGTATGTCCATTGTTTGAAGGGTCGTTCACGCTGCAAGCACGTTCAGGGTCGCAGTCAACCGATGTGTATCTTGGAGCAGGTTCGCTCGCAACACTTCCTCCACATTCAACGAGATACATTTCAATCGAAAACACATGCCCAGCCTTTGATCCCATCTCAACCGATGCTTCCAATGAATGGGGTTGGGGATATGCAGTCTACAACATTTCAACATCGCATCCAACCGAATTAGCAGCCTACGATGTCCTTGCCTTACCGAAGCAAGAGAAACTCACGTTCGGACTTGAGGAATCGCTTCTCAATGAAGCACTCAATGCATCCTACACCGGTGATGACAGAGCCTTGCTGGACTTGCCGTTCCGAATCCAGACGAATCAGGGGAGTGTTCGTGTTGACCTTGAGGTTGAAAGCCAGCCTGATCTTGTTGATTCGGTCATCGATGCTCCGAGTTCACGCTGGCTACCCAACACTCTGCGAAGCATTACAACATATCACGAACGGGTCATTCCAACACATCCAACCATGGAAGCACCTGCCCTTGAACGCATCACCCTCGCCATTGGTTCAAGCGATGATGCATCATCAATTCGAATCAGTGCTGAAGTCGATCGACTCGATACAACACCTCGTTTCATTCAAACATCAGGAGCTGGCTATGCGACATTGCAACCAACATCCGGTGCTGTTTGCTCACAGAGCG
>JAYYFM010000158.1:0-3038 GCA_036158745.1 Thermoplasmatota archaeon | reverse complement strand
GTGAGCCTGCTGATGAATGGCACCTTATCGGCAGTAAAGCCTGGTGGCATCCATGGTTGAATGAGAACATCGACGAGTGGTTCCATCGATCTGTTTTGTGCACGAACGGTTACAATCACGTTACCATTCCTCATTTCGTACCCGGTCGCAATTGAAAGTTTTCGTGAGAGTGGTACTTCGTCTGCTCCGTGTCGACGGTCTGCTTGAATCTCAAATCGCACAGGAAGATTGCCTCCAGGGCCAATAACGGGTACATCGATGAAGGATGGTTTTGCAACCCATCCCTCCGGTACTGGAGGGGCCAGACGCATCATCGGCAGCGGAATATCACCGTCGTTGATGATTCGAACAAGAAGGATACCTATCTCCCCTCCAGCAGGCCATCGTGTGTCGACAGAAAGCCAAAAGTGGCGGAACAAGAATGGGTTGAGTGTTGAAGAGTTGCCACCAATCAAATCGTCGACGAGGTATTCGACTTCTGTAGCAGCATAGCCAACGTCACCGATTTCTGCAGCACCTGTTGCATTGCGGAGGCGGCGCAGTACGTTTTCGACTTCTTCTTCTGCAAGAGCCTTTTCTCGCAACAATCGATGCAACATTGCGATACTCCGTCGAAGATACAGAACATCCTCTTCGAGGACATTGAGCGCTTTTTCGGCACGACGGACGCTCTTTCGAGCACGACGCAATCGGTGTGTCTCGAGGAAAGTCTTGGCCTGAAGTAGGTCAAGTTCCGTGGTTGCGAGCGAGTTGACCTCATCGCTAACGACGTTCTGTACGAGGGATTCGAGTTCTCGGCTGGCCTGCATCAAACGCTGGGCGGATTCGTTGGAAGCTGCAATCGCAGCTTGCGCATCGGAGAGATCACCATCTCCCAGTTCAGAGTCCATGATGAAATCATTCTGCTCAGCCTTGCTCTTCGCCATTTGATCTCACCTCCTCAAAAGATTCTGTGTCTAATTGACCGTCTGTAATTACGACCGATTGAGGTTGCTCAAGAATTGCAGAGAGGTCTAGTCCATCCATTGCAAGGTCGTTCAAGAGACGAGCCGGATCGCCAAGGTCACGTTCGATTCGTGTTGCCTTGACCTCAATGTCCGTGAGTTTACCGTAAAGGGAACCATACAGCTTGTTGGCACGTCGCAGGATGAACCAAACAACAATGGTGGAAACAAGAATGTAACCCACGAGCGAAATCAAGTTGGTCTCATCGGGGGTCATTTGTGGAGGCAGCCCGAGGATGACACCAACGAACCCAAGCAATGGTAGACTGAGGATGATGGTGAGTTGTCGGCGCGAATCTGTAAGCGCTTGGAAGTGATCAGCGTATATGGTAGAGATTCCTTTCCGAGCACGTTGGTAGTCTTCGTGAATGTAGCGGAATTCTTCGCTGCTTCGCCATGCCATTCTCCAAACCCAGAGCGAGGCGATAGCAATCGAAACAGGGCCCCACCATGTTGCATCGTACATATGGAAGAGGAATCCAAGCATGATCACGCCGGAGTAAACTGCCCCCAAACGATACTTTTCGTTTTGATTGGTCAGACCGAGCAAACCGATGGTGACAATCAATGCGATACCGAATCCTGCGAACGCAGTGAGTGTGGAAGGAGCGTTCGAGTCGACGTTTTGGGTGAAGACCACAACATCGTTTTCAACAACGTTGTTGAGTGCGTAGTCGGATTGGATGCTGACTGTACATTCAGCACCCCTGCTTTGTTCCCACCAATCCAGTGTTTCGCCTGTGACCCTCCAGCGCAAAGTTGCAACTTCTCCTTCAGAGAGGAATGGTACAAAACCGGGCGCGTCTTCGATAACCAATCCTTCACAGACGAGTTCAGCTCCAATACCAACTGCTAGCGCAGTTCCTTCGTTCTTCATATCGAACTCAAGGTAAGCCGTTTGACCTTCCATAATGAAATCGAGTTCATTTCCGCTTGAATCAACGATTCGTTGGGAGTCGGGGTCAATCATCGGATCAGCGTAAACATTGAGTGCAAATCGGAATGTCTCTTCAGTAATTGGTTCGTTGGGATCGGGATGGTGCAACCGCATTGTAATGTCGTATCCATCACCTGGCAGAATGTTTGGACGGTCAGGTACCTTGACACTGAAAATGAGTTTTGGGGAGAGGACGTAGGTAGGTCGCTCGGGGAGTTCTATCAATTCACTTCCTGGAACACATGGGGCGGAGAGATTGATGTAGTGCACACTCTCTTCTCCCTCGAGATTGGTGAGTGAAATGTTCCAGACGTAATCCTCCTCGTCAAGACCGAGGTCTGCGATGTCGAGGATGCGTTCGATTCCACAAAACTCAATGGAGTAAGCTGCAGGAGCCGTATTGAGGTACGGAATGTGTGAATACTCGATTGGAACGGTTACAGGATCATCGTTTGCTGGTGCTTGCAACTTGTCTGCATATCCAATGTCAAACAGTCGCTTCATTTTGAGTGATGTCATCAATTCGCCACTTCCATCAACATCGACATCGGCAGGCACAATGGTGACACGAAGGTCCGCAGCAGTCGACAGTGTTGTACTACTACTGCCTGCTGCATTCTTATCGACACTCACAGCAAGTTGTGTAGGTACGTTTCGTCTAAGCAACAACTGCGTAGAAGAATCTCCTGTGTTAACAATCCAGTCATCGCTAGCAGTCGTAAGGCCGGGTGAACGAACTTCGTAGCCAATGTCAACGTAGACGTCTTTGTTCCCTGTATTGGTGATGATGGCGTTCCATTGGCGATTATCTCCCTCGTGGAAGAAGTACTCGTTCTCCCATCCTTCTATTGTGTAGGTAAAGACAGGAGCAACAAGCAATTGCACCTTTTTGAGCACATATACTTCGTCTGTGTCTGGGTTGTAGATGGTCAGATTTGCTTCGTGGACTGCTCCATCGAGGAGATTATCGGTTCCGTCGAGAGCAGGAATATCAATGTCGAACGAACCGTTCGATTGTCCATCGATTGGAATCGTGAACGATTGAACGGTTGGTGTCGTGCTCCAGCCTCCATCAACCGTGATGTTGATGTTGACGG
>JAYYFM010000157.1:0-3038 GCA_036158745.1 Thermoplasmatota archaeon | reverse complement strand
CATGACGTCAATTTCGAGGGTTAAATCATACCCCTGAAGCCCGGCCAAACGCTGCAAATCTTGAGCAGAGATGGAACTCATGGGTGTGCGTTATGCTCCCTCAATTTGAGGTTTGAGGATAGGTGTGTTCCATCTCTCCGACTTAGATGCCCCAGTATCGATCGGATTGGGCCTGCTTTTGTCGCAATCCTTTGAGGATGGTCATCGTAACCCATAGGACTGCAATCCAGCCGAATGGGACGGACAGGGTGTTGATGATGTTCTGAACGTTGAACTCGTACGCATTGCCTTGCAGGATGTCAATGGCAATCTGCAACGAGGTGTTGACAAACGAGTAAACGACCATACCAAAGATGCTCAAGACAATCAACGATCCTGAGAAACTTCCACGTTTGAGGCGTAGGAGCATGAATCCAGCGGTTGAGGTCAAGAAGGCGATAACAATCCAAGCAAGGGATGAGTTTGCAACTTGCATCCACAAAATGGACCTTGACTCTGTATCGACAAGATCGTCAAACGTTTGCCATCCTTCTGCACCGGCAAAGATGGCACTGAAGACGGTAGCCGTCCATAACAGTGAGGAAAACATCGCAGCGTCTGCGTTCTCTCGCATCTCCTGAATCACACGGTTGACCGTTGTTTCAATCCCTGCTCCTTTTGCAAAGATGAACAATCCGAGCAGAAGCGGAAGGCTACCAATAACGATGCCGCCAATTTCATTGGGCAGCATGATGCCGAGTCCAAGAATGGCGAGAACAAGACCGAGAGGGACCATGAATCGCGCTCGCCACTTTTCATCTTCCAGTGCTTTAACGATGTAGTAGTAGGTTCCTTCGATACCTTTGGATTGCTTGACAATGATTTTCTCAACGTGGCCAATACGAACCTGCGATTGGATGATGGGTAGAACGGACTCGTCTTCTGCCCCGTCGGTAATCAGCAGTGCTTCATCCGGTTGATAGGCAGAAACGACTTCTTCGAGTTGAGCAGCGATGGCTCTGTCGGAGCGAACGCCAACTTTCTCATCGCCAGTAAGAATCGCAACCTCGACCTCGTCTTCGTCCGCACCACTCTCAAGAAGTTGATCGTGTTGGGAAAGAGCACCAAGAATTGCATTGGTATCGCTTTCTTCAGGATCTGCAATTCCGAGTTTGAGAGCAGCCGTAAGGACCTGACGTCGTCCAACAACAGGACCGCGAATTGACGTCTTGATTCCGAGGTCATTGTCCCGGTCAACAGTCAATACGAGTATTCGTGCCATGGTGCTCCTTGTGTGGTGGTAGACACTCCCCCACTTCAAACTCTTGCTTCAGGAGTGGGTTCTTCCGGTGTCTCTTTGGGTGCTTCAGCTTGTTGCTGACGGTGCTTTCTGCGTTGCGTTGCTCGGATGTACTTCAGTGGGTGGTCGAGCCAAGGCTGGTCGCAGAGGCGGTCATCGCCAGGAAGAACTGGGCAGTTGTGATTGACCTTGAGTTTGCCACAGCCTGAAGGCGTGTAGCCGTGTTGATACACGTGCCCAACTTGGTACGTTGTCGTCCCTTCGTCAAAGTCGGGTGCGCCTCGGAAGAAATCAACACAGGCTTCCTGAGGAAGCGCCAAGGTTCCTGCCATTGAAGCTAAGAACAGTCTTCCGAAATGATTGACGTTCACGCCTGCAGCGAGGTCTGCAACCGCTTTGCGCATGCACGGAGGCCAATCGTCCTCTTCGGCACCGACCAATGCAATCGCATCGCTTGTTTTCTGAGCGAGGAGGTTTCGAACCATACCAACGGGTTCAGCGAGGCGGACAGCGAGATCGGTTGTCACTTCAGCCATCTTTTCGAGACCTTCACGCTCCACATCAGACTTGATGTGTTCACGCAACAATCGAGCAAGTTTCGCTGTCGAGGAATACTTCTGTTCGTTGTGCAAACGAACCATCCCTGCATCAACATCACAGTTCGGCAATCGCCAACGGTTTCCAGTGATACGTGGACAAACTTCGATGAAGTCGGCAAGACCAAGCTTCCATTCCAATCCATCTTGGGACTGCCGAAGGGATTGGATGTCGGTTGCGACCATGCCGCGTTGATTGGATTGACCTTGCTGCGACTGCTCAAGAACGGAAATGTAGGTATTGGCAATGTTGGCAAGATTTTGACTATCTCGAATCAGTAGGTGTTCTGCTCGTGCCGCTTCGGCTTGTGCCCATCGGGCCAACAATCGCTCGTCCTCCGATGCACAGATGACGAGCCGAGCATAGTAGAACGAGAACGCTTCGATTAAACGTCCTTCTTCGGTATGGATGTCGCCACCACTCAATTCAACGCCATCCTTCGATTGAACACTGTCGACCAACCGAATACGGGCTCGCTTACGTGCAGGTTCCATGAGCGAACCATCGAGCAAATCATCCAAGGTGATGTTGTGCTTTGCAGCCATATGTTGAATCCAACCGCTTGCTTGAGGCAAGAATGGATAACGCGCTAGCGTAATCTCATCGGTGATGGATGGTTGACTGATTGGTCTCGGCACATCCAATGAAAAAACCCGATACCATATGAACCTGACAATGCATATCTTTCTTCAAGGCCCTTGAGTTGGGAGGTCTGTGCTCAATCCTGCTGATGACGGTGTTCTCTCGTTGCAGGATGAGGTTCGTGATGCGTTTGGATGGTCTAAGGAAGCTGACGTATTGTCTGCAAGCGAAATGTCTCAGCAATTTCTGAAGGACGCTCCTTATGGGTGTCCAGAATGGGATTTGACAACACGCCATTCGGCATTGGGGAGGCTCAGACAATCCATTTGTTCCGCTGAACGGTTGATTGTCGTCGGGGCAGGAAGTGAATCGATTTCAGTCCGCGATTTTCCTGGTGCTTTGTTTGTTGCAGCAGATGGTGCTGTTGGAGCAGTCGATGATTTGACCAAGGTTCTGTGTGTTGTGAGCGATGGTGATGGTTCTGAACACCTCGAGCGTGCAGCACAAGCAGGCGTCCACATCGTTCTCCACGCACATGGAGACAATCACGATGTTTGGGTGCGTTTGGTTAAAACATGGG
>JAYYFM010000156.1:0-3042 GCA_036158745.1 Thermoplasmatota archaeon | reverse complement strand
TCCGGAAACGGTTCACAACACCCGGATCATGTGGGGGCGAGACATCTACGTCCGCATGCAGGAACCCATAAGCCGCTTTCGCCGCCCCAAGGCATTCAGCCCACCATAAAGACGATTTGTGGTACAGGGTACGCCTAGCTCCCCACCTATCCCATCAGAAGCCTGCAACTGACTCTATTTCAATCAAACGCTGAAGGTCTTCAGACCTCTTCTTCGTATTTTGATGGACAAGACGTCTTGATGGTCTCGGCTTCGACAACATACATTCCGTCACTGTACTGGAAGATCCCCTCAGCGTAGACAGTTCGGTTGTCACCCAATCCGTTGGAGATTGAACCAGCGTTTGAGTAGTCGATCAGCAAATCAAATTCTGAGCCTTCCAATACGAAGGTCATCGTCGTCTCATTGATGCTTCCATCACGAATTTCACCACGAACCGCAACCTCCTCATCGATAAGAGCGGTCTTATCTTCCATCAGTTGATCAACGGTCAATGTTGGTGCAGGTGCTTGCAGGAAAATTGTACCAAGAACAGCAATTGTGACAACTCCTCCAATCAAAAGCAATCGATTGCGATACGACAACATTGAATCGTTTCACACGAACAGACCGATGTATTTCAATTTCTGCTCATGATGCCTGTCGATGCTTCAATCCAACAGCTTCAGAGAGTGTGTCCATGTTGTGTTCCCTCATCTTTCGATGCAACCCATGAACGATTGACTTCGTTAAACCAGGTCCCTCAAACACAAAACCTGCATAAGCTTGGAGAAGCGTAGCTCCGGCGATGATTTTCTCCCAAGCATCTTCAGCGTTCATGATACCACCGACACCAACGATGGGAAGTTTTCCTTCGGTGTAGGCATAGATGTGAGCAATCATATCCGTACTCTGTTGGCGAAGTGGTGAACCTGAACAACCACCTTGTTGCTTGTAGACATTGTGTTCCTGATTTGGTCGATTGAGCGTCGTGTTTGTTGCTATAATTCCATCGATTCCGCAGGCCATGGCTGTATCAACAATGGCATCGAGTTCCTCTGTTGAAAGATCTGGTGCTACCTTGATGAGGAGAGGTTTTTTTGGCTGACCTTGTTGTTCGGCATTCTTCTGGTTAACATCAATGCACGCAGTGAGAATACCCTTCAGATGGTCGCCATGTTGTAATTCACGTAGACCAGGGGTATTCGGGGATGACACGTTGATAACGAAGACGTCGATGTAGGGCCACAAACGATGCATCGTTGTGGAATAATCGGATGAAGCTTCTTCAAGAGGCGTTAATTTGGATTTTCCGAGATTGGCCCATACCGGTTTTGATTGTGGACCTGAACGTTGAAGTTGCTGTGCAACTTTCTCGCTGCCTGGATTGTTGAATCCCATTCGATTCACGAGGGAACGATCACCTCCATGTCGGAACATTCTCGGTTTTGGGTTACCTGATTGTTCGACCATGGTGACGCCACCGATCTCAGAAAAAGCAAGTCCAATGGATTCCCACCCACGAAGTGCCTCTGCACGCTTGTCCATACCAGCTGCAATACCGAACGGATGATCAAAATCCAATCCAAAGCAATGCGTTGGAATGTTCTTCTTTGGTTTGTAGAGAAGACGAAGCACTGCACGGAACACTGGATTTGATGATGCTATGCGTAGCATGAGGAGCGAACGTGCATGGGCTTTTTCCGAATCCTGAATGGCCAAAAGTGGCTTTGAAAACCAGCGAAACAGCCTGCCCATGGGCAATGCTCGAACCGATATCCTTCAATCCTTGCGTTTCTTCGGCGGTATATGGAGGAGAATTCAACTAGATGGCTTGCTGTTCGTGAAGCGTGCAGACGCATCCTCACAGAGGAAGGTTTGATTCTGAACGTCCCTCAAGCCCATGTGGCATCTTGGCATCGTTTGATTCTCAATATGGCAGATTCAATGCCACAACGATTGGAATTTCCTGAGATTTCCACTGGACCGTTTTCCGTTCTAAGAAACGGCAAACACCTGTTCGAATTTCAGAAGGATGTTCCAAGCGATGAAAACGCTTTGTGGCTACCGTATGAGGTACAGGAATTATTGACGGATTTCATACAGATGTGTTCTGAATTGTTGCTTGCGGGTTATCCAGGCTGCAGTGGCTGTGGGTACCGTGATGAAGAAGAAAAATGGGATGAATTAGCACATCGCAGACGCATCAAAAAATCCCAATAAATTCACCAGATAACATATGTTATCTGTTTGTATTTCAATTCTGGCGAGCCTTCAAGTACAGTCGACAAACGCATTGAAAACATGAGCATCGTTGTCCTCGCCGAGAAACCCAGTGTGGCCGAAGATATTGCAAAGGTGCTCAACATTAACAAAAAGGAAACAACACATTGGTCTGGAAACGACATTGTTGTGACATGGGCTGTTGGTCACATGTTGGAGCTCAAATACATGGATGATTATAACCCGGAGTTCAAAAATTGGAGAAAAACTGCAGTGGATTTACCATTCGTTCCCGATGAATTTGAATTCAAACCAAAATCGGGATCGACACGTAAGCAACTTACAGCAGTCAAGAAATTGATGAGCGATAAAGCGGTTACAGAAATTGTCAATGCTTGTGATGCTGCACGTGAAGGAGAACTTATCTTCCAAACGATTTACCGACATTCCAAATCCAAATCTCCAGTGTCACGAATGTGGTTACAATCCATGACCACGGAAGCGATACAGCGTGCTTGGAATGAGCGCAAATCCGCATCAGAGTACCAGAATCTTGCTGACGCAGCCTACAGTCGTAGTTACGCCGACTGGCTGATCGGGATGAACGGTTCACGGATTGCTGAGGTATTTCTTCCAAAGAAACGGACCGAACGTATCTCCCTCGGGCGAGTACAAACAGCAACACTTGCAATTCTTGTCGATCACGAAATTGAAATCCTGAAACACATTGCTACACCGTTTTGGACCCTCAATGCTCAGTTTGAGGGCAGCGATAGTTCGTGGAACGGTCGTTGGGAAGGAGGGGCCGCAACAGAGGATACCAAACCGCATTGGATTCTC
>JAYYFM010000155.1:0-3050 GCA_036158745.1 Thermoplasmatota archaeon | reverse complement strand
ATATCCAGGCTTCTAAATTTTAAGACTTGGGAAAAGTCTGTCAAAGTAGCTGCGTCTCTCAAAAAATCCAGGGTTGTTTAATTCCCTATCATCAATAGAATCAAACTTTTGATCCATATCCTCCTTAGGAATGTCTGATATTCTTTGCATGGCGGTCACCTGCAGAACATCTATTTTTTCTTGCTTCGATAAAGCATAATTGAAGGAACGAGGAATAAGAGCACGGTGATGATAATGCCTGTAGAATCACTCAAACGGTCTGCAAATGTAACCTCTGTTCCATTTGAGACATAACTTGCAAGCGCCCAATCATCTCCATCGGTTGGTTGATGATCTCCATCGACAACGTTTCCGGCTATGGTGAACAGCACAGGATCTTCGCTCGTTGGTGCGATCCAATTTACAGTCCAGATTCGCTGATTGGCTCCACTGTGTTCGTGTGTTATTTCACCGTTCTCAGTGATGTATGTTGAAGCATCTGTTGGCTCAAATGTTCCTGCTGATGCCTTCAAATTGAATCCACCTCGGTGTCCTTGTGCGGCTTCGCTTGGCCCTCCATCCAATGATATGGTCAATTGATATTGACTACCGTGATCAAAGATTTCAGGAATTCCCAAAATTGTCACAGATGTATCGACACCTGGATTAGCCCCGTGACAGGTGCAGCCTGATTCAGAATAGCCATCCATTCCATGAGAGGATGCATCGACATGCATGCCAGTCAGCAACATCATTGGAATGGTAAAGATGAGGAACGCTGTTCGGTTCATCATGCGGATACCTCCTCTGATTTTTCTTTATCTGGCGTAACCTGAGCTTTGTAGATGCCTATGAGTAGGGCGATTTCAGAGAGTTTTGTAGTGATACCTAGGTAGTCCTCGAGCACGTAGTGTAGGTCGTGGTTCGATACAAAATAACCGATGAACATCGTGATGGTTACTCCGCCGAGGGCAAGCCGAGAGATTCTTGTTTTCTTTTCATCCATCCAAGATGAAATCGACAGTAGTAATATTGCCAATACGCTGACTCCTCCAATAAGCAGAATTCTGTCGTTTATTCCGAGGAGAACATGAACCATGCCTGTAAAGACGGCAAAGGAAAAAACAGCAGGAGTAAACACGGAATTATCCGTGTAGAATTTACTTGTAAAAAGTGGAAATGCAAGCACTGCAGTTGCCATTGCAATTCCAAGAACTTGATAGTTTGCCAACCCAGATGATGCTTCATCACCATGCGCTGATACGAAGGGCAGGAGAACTACGAGACTCGTAGCCATCACAACGACTCGAGTATGTCGCACACTCAGCATGAGAATCACGTCAGCTACTGTTCAATTGGAATTATTAAAGATTGGCTAAACCTCTTAGTTCAACAAAAAACATACATCAGTATCGAACTTTTTGTCGAGTGATGGTTCTCCAAATACGTTGCAATGGATCGTAGTATCGATCGACAACACGCTCTTTCAACTGGATGATCGCATCATCGGTGATTTGGATTCCTGCAGGACAGACTTCTGTGCAGCAACGTGTAATGTTGCAGTATTCGATTCCGAATTCTTTCTTGATTTCAGGGATGCGATCTTCGGTATCGAGTGGATGCATTTCGTATTGTGCAAGACGTACAAGGTTTCGAGGTCCTGCAAATCCATCAAACATCTCATGATCACGCAGAACGTGACACGTGTTGACACAAAGGAAACACTCGATGCACTCACGGAAGTGCTGCACACGGTCAGCTTCCATTTGGTTGAATTCCCAATCCATGGTTTCTGGACCGTTAATTGGAGCAATGCGTTGAGCAACATCGTAGTTCCATGAAACATCCGTGACCAAGTCTTTGATGTGTGGGAAGGTCTTCATCGGACGAATTTCGATTGGCTTGCCTTCTGGTGTTTCTGCAACAACATCGCTCATTCGAGTCATGCACATCAAGCGTGGACGACCGTTGATTTCTGCTGAACAGGAACCGCACTTACCAGCTTTACAGTTCCAACGAACGGCCATGTCTGGTTCTTGTTCGTGTTGAATACGATGCATACAATCGAGAACGACCATCCCTTCATCGAGTGTGATTTCGTATTCCTCAAGATTGGTTTCTCCGTCTTCTCCACGAGCGACTTTGAACGCTTGCTTTCTTCCTTTCAATGACATCAATTGCCACCTCCTTGTTCCTTGGCACGCTCAGCAATCATGGCTTTGACCTCTTTGATTGCATCTTGAAGATCGTCTCGCATTTCTTCAACAGGTTCCTGTCGAATCTTGATTTCACCATCTTCCATCCAGATGATGTTGAGGGTCTTGCCCCAGTATTCATCCTCAGGTGTTGGCATATCTTCACGAGTGTGGCCTCCACGGCTTTCCTCTCGAGTAAGAGCAGCGAGTGCACAAGCACGAGAAACATCGGCCATGTTGATCAGATCGAGTGCTTGGTGCCATCCCGAGTTGTAGCGTCGACTTGTGCCTGGGAAGGATTCCATTGCACGTTCTTTGAAGGCTGTGAGGTCATCCAATGCTTCCTCAAGTTCGTTCTTGGTTCGGATGATTCCAACCTTATGTTGCATCATTTCACGCATTTCATCGTAGATAAGTCCAGGGTTCTCGCCACCTTCTCGTGCAAGCGGTGCGATCATGTCTTCGATTGCCTTCATCACTTGAGCATCATCGATGCCTGGTTGTGCGAGGTCGGTAGCTCGTTTTGCAGCATATTCACCAGCACGTTTTCCAAACGTAATCAAATCAGAGAGTGAGTTGCCACCAAGTCGGTTGGCCCCGTGAAGTCCAGATGCGGCTTCACCGCATGCGTAGAGACCAGATACAGTTGTTTCTTGCGATTCAGCATCAACACGAATGCCACCCATGATGTAGTGCGCTGTTGGACCAACTTCCATAGCGTCCTTGGTGATGTCAACACCAGCTAATTCCATGAATTGGTGGTACATCGATGGAAGTTTCTTCTTGATGGCTTCCTCACCACGGTGTGAGATGTCGAGGAATGCTCCACCGTGAGGAGAGCCTCGACCAGCCTCAACTTCAGCCTTGATCGCCTTG
>JAYYFM010000154.1:0-3050 GCA_036158745.1 Thermoplasmatota archaeon | reverse complement strand
GTCGACATGGGAAAGCGATACGGAGAGTTCGTTGCACTTCACCCATTGAATGTTGAAGTTCATTCGGGTGAATTCTTTGGGGTCTTTGGGCCCAATGGTGCAGGAAAATCCACGTTCATCAAGCTCCTCACCGGTCAACTACAACCATCAATTGGTCAAATCGAAGTCTTAGGTGTTGATGCCAAGCAATCGCCTCAGAAACTGAAGGCCAACATCGGTATTGTTCCCGAATCGGAATCACCACCTTCGTTCCTTACACCAACCGAATTTCTTCAATTCGTTGCCCGGTTGCGAGGACTTGAAGATCTTGACGAGCAGGTTGAGTACTGGCTCGATTGGTTCGGTTTGCAAGAAAAGCGTGACACGATGTGCAAGGACTTGTCGAAAGGACAGAGGCAGAAGGTCATGCTCGCATCGGCTTTTATCCACAAGCCCAAGTTGTTGTTTTTGGACGAGCCGTTCGCCAATCTTGACCCAATTTATCAGAGAAAATGTAGAGAATGGTTGCTCGACCATGTCGCAAATGGAGGCACTATCTTCCTCTGTTCGCACGTCCTTGAGATGGCTGAACGTATGTGCAATCGAATGGCCATCATCAATCATGGGCGTGTCCTCGCTGCTGGAACCGTCTCTGGTTTGAAAGAATCAGAAGACGAGACCTTGGAGGATGTTTTCATTCGTCTCGTCGGTCACTCCATCGAAGAAGTGGAACGTCACACAGAAGAAGGGATCAACGCAGAGGAGGAGTAATCATGTCCGCCTCCAGCATTGTCTCTCGTGACTGGGATGATGTTGTTGGAGCCTACGATGGAACAGCATCTTCGTCGCTTGGAACTTCAACCGGTGGCGTCAAACTGCTCGAACCACAGCGTGGATTTGCTGCCTTTTCGACCACGTTCCGTTACATGTTCCGAGAAGAGTGGAGGGAAAATATCGACTTTGCGAAGAAGCGACAAGTCGTTTTGTTCCCGTTGCTGTTAACGCTCGTCACCATGGTCACAACCGTAGGATTGCAATTCCTTGTAGGCGACTCTGCAGCACAATCTTCCGATATGGATGCGAAATCCTTCACATGGGATCAACTTCGATTTGGGTTGCATCTCCCTCTTTTGTTCTTTAGCTTGGGAATGGGAACGTTTGCCTTCCGTGGTCGTGAAGCCATCTCCCAACGCGATGGCAACAAAAATCACCTCATTGCAGCACCGGCTATTCAACCGTTGCCAAACTCAATGGCCCACTACGCCTTTTTCGTCAAGGAATTGGTGTATTACGCTTTGTTGATTTTGACTCCAATTATTCTCGGAATGGCACTCGGAATCATCCTCGATGAGTTTGGAGCCATCACAACACCACTCAAGTGGTCTTCATTGCCTTGGACCTGGTTGGCCATGTTTACGACCATTGCTCAAGGCCTTGCCATCTCGTTCCTCGCCTCCTCGCTGTGGATGCGAGGTCGTCCCTTCACCATTGTCGGACCAATTTTGATTGTGTTTCTTGGAATTGCAGTTGGTATCGGACTTATTGATCTCGACCTTGGTTTGTGGGGTCTTGCCATTCAACGCGAACAGGCGCTTTGGATTGTTGTAGCTGCGTTGATTGGATGTGCACTCGTGGGCCTGCTCTCTGCCGTCCTCATTCTCGATGATTTTGAAGCCAAGGTCATCGAGCATGCCGATCTCTTCGAACCATTCTATCGTCGTTTGAACTTCCTCGGGCGAGGCGAAGTACGCCTTCTCGTCGCTAAGGAATTCGTTGATCTCCGTCGCTCAGGAGCACTCAAGAAGATGACTGTGTCCTACTCCATCCCACTTCTGGTTCTTCTTGGAATGGCATGGTTGGTTGACTTCGCCGAAGCACCAATCCCAATCAATTTGCTCTCATATGCTCCGTTCTTGGGATTTTTCGGTTTCAATTTCTACTCATGGCTTACAGCACTGGACTCTCCTGATTTCATGAACGGCCTCCCATTGAGTGTTCCCCAATTGATTCGAGCCAAGGTCGTTGTCTACTTCCTCGCAACGTCATGGATTTCGCTGATTTTCCTTGTCATCATGGCATGGCGTCTTGATGAATGGGGAGCGCTTCCAATCGGCATCATCATCATGTTCGCCAATTCGATTTACATCGTTGCTCTCACAGCCTTTTTGATGGGACTGCGTCCGAACAAAGCCATCTTCGATGGAGCCATTATGACCAAGTTTTGGATTGGTACTGTCTTCCCTCTCCTCATGTTGTTCCTTCTTTCCTTCACCCAAGGTGACACGGAATTCTATCAGAATTGGTTTACCCAAGTTCGACAAAACGGTCTTGATGCTGAATCGGTCACCTTCGACAGCGAACAAATGCAGCAAGGCTTCTGGGGCATGCTTGGCGTATCACTCGCCTTGATTGGTGCGAGTGGATTGCTGTGGAAACTCATGGATCGCCGATGGGGCAAATCGCCCTTTGACAACTAACAACATTGATGAGTCCTCGCCACAGCGTTTCAAGCATGAGTCGAGTCCTAGCCGTCTGTGGAATGCCTGGCTCTGGCAAGGGCGAATTCGCTCAAGTCTTCATGGAAGCCGGTATTCCCGTACGTTCCATGGGCGATATGGTTCGAGAAGAAGTTGCACGAAGAAATCTCGAAGTCGCTCCCGAGGTATTCGGAGAAGTTGCATCTGACCTGCGCCGTGAATTTGGGGAAGATGTTCTCGCAGTACGTCTTACTGCAGCCGTTGATGAACTGCTCAATACCCACTCGCTCGTTCTCATCGACGGTCTTCGAGGAACGGCAGAATACAACGTCTTCAAATCAACGTGGGGTGAGCGATTCCAATCGGTTGCCATTCATACCGACAAGGACATTCGATTTGAACGGATGATGGCACGTGGGCGAAGCGAGGACGGTGGAATCGCAACCTTCGAAGCCCGCGATGAGCGAGAAAAAGGGTGGGGTTTGGAAGACCTCATTGACGATGCAGATGTCCTTGTCGAAAACAACGACGATTTGGTTCAATTCCAGAACCAAATTCGAACATGGTTGGCCACGTTCATCTGAGCCTCTCGAC
>JAYYFM010000153.1:0-3059 GCA_036158745.1 Thermoplasmatota archaeon | reverse complement strand
GACCATATAAATGCAGTGCACGGTGATTGTATGGGCAAATGGCTCAGTTTCCGAGAAGTTCATTGATTCCGCGAGCCAATGCTTCACCGGCATCGATGACTGAACGAGGGTTCGATAGGCTTCCAGTAGCGTGAACACCGTCAACATATTGCGTCAATCGACGAATGGCTCCGCCGGTGAAAAGCCCGTGTGAACATGCAGCATGAACTTCAACCGCTCCTTGCGAGCGGAGAGCGTCGGCGGCGCGACAGATGGTTCCTCCCGTTGCAATCATATCGTCAACGATGGCGACAATTTTTCCTTGAACATCCAAATCCTTGGCTTTGTGTACAATTGTGTGCGCATCGATTCGCGTTTTCTCAAGATAGGAGAATTCACAACCGATCAGATTCGCAACCTCACTGGCACGATCGATGGCACCTTTGTCAGGTGAGAGAATGAAATCTGGATTGACTTCACTCTGAAGGTGGCTTGCAAGTTCGGGCATAGCTGATGTAAACGCCACTGGAACGGAGAGATTTTCAAGCACTTTTGGAGCATGTAAATCAAGCACTGCAAGCCCATCGCATTGTTCCGCAAGCATATCGGCAATCGCTCGTGCAGAGATGACTTCACCAGGTTTGAATCGCTTATCTTGGCGAGAATATCCAAAATACGGCACTGCAAGGTAGACTCCGGGACCGATATCTTCCATTTTTTGCGGTTCAATTCCTCGAAGGTTTTCCATCGATCCTTTACGAACATCGGAAACAGCTTTGAGAATCAACATGGTTTCGACGATACCAGCATCTGGAAATGTGTTCGAAACAACAACCACGGGCTCAGATCGAATCGCTTGAATCTCATCTTCAGGAATTCGTATGTATCCTTCTGAATCTGGAAACCTGCGTGCTTCAAGTTTGACGTGACTCCAACCCAAGGATTGAGCGAGTTGTTCTGCCACGTGTTGTGCATTGCTTCCGGAGACAACGACCATCGGCTTCCCTCAAGCGGTGCTGAGCGACGCCCGTTCATGTTCTTTGCGAGTCTTACGACACCGTATCGAGAAGGCGTTGGTGCGCGAGGCAGGACTTGAACCTGCGACCTCCCGGTTATCAGCCGGGTGCTCTAACCGACTAAGCCACCCGCGCAAGGGCAAGCCTCCGACCTACAACCTTGTCATAAGAATGACGGTTGATTTGAAATCACTCTTCGTCGAAATTTGGATCGTTAATTGCAATGTAAGAAGGCAACTGCAAGACACGATCGAAGGTTCGTGAAAGAACAATCTCATCGAGACGCTCACGGGTTCGAGAGAACGCCGTCAAAGGAATACGGATGTTCTCCTCAATTCCATATTGCTTCTGTGCATGAAGACGAGTCTTCACAATGAATCCCTTGTAGGTGCGCTTGACCTTGACCATGCCAGTGATAACACCAACTTCTCGACCTTGGTTGTCAAGAACAGCTCGGTCTAGCATTTCGTCTGGTGCGTAGAGCTTCTCGTCAATTCGAATGGTGTTTCTCCATCGTCGTTGTAGTTCGCGCATCGACTTGGATAGTTTCACAGTTCCATCTGTTTGGATGCTGTGCACCAATTCCTTTGGTAGCGGTGCGAGTTCTGCAGGTTTTCTCATGTATTCGTCAGCAACATCTGACTCAACTTGGATCCGCATCGATTGGACGCGTGCCTCGTTGGGGTGATGTCGTTCACCAACAATCGTTCCTACTTTTTTGTCGTTCACATAGACATCCCGGTGTACTAGTTCCTGGATGTTGTATTCTTTGTCTGCCATTTTTTCCCATCTCCTCGGGTCATGCCCGGTTAGGAGGTCTTCAACCGATGAATCATATATACTCTTCGACGACAAAAATTAACTTTTCAATTGAAATTTGTAGTTTATTGACTTTAATTTCTATTAGGGATTGCAAAAAATTTCCAAAATATGATGTCGTATAATTTCCAAATTATACTGATATTCATTTCTTGTTGGAAGGGATTTCTAATTGGAATCGAGTCAAAGTTGATTTGTTCACCTCTTGATCGGAAAGATTACAAAAAATGTGAAAATCAAGTGTTTTTCAATTGAAAATTGTATTTCAATTGGCTGGAATCCACCATGAACAGATCGAATTCATCGAGAAGAACAGGGCTCTAGGGCTATGTTCAAAGGAGTTCTTTGACAGCGTTGGACCATGGCGGATAATCCCATCACCATCCTACATCGTCTTCGAGCATCGAGTGGTCCCAAAGATACTGTAGGGCTTAGTGATGATGTGATCGAGGATTTCTGTGCTTCGGACGCTGACCTTGTTCAGGCGATTCACGAAGCCGGAGAACTCCACAATGCTCTTCTCGACGAGTTTGGTGAAGACGTCATGTCTTTGCCAGAAGCAGAGTTGATCAAGCACTTGCAATCCGATTATGTTAATTTCTACTCCGCTGCAACTGTGAACCCATACATTCCGATTGCAGGCAGAGGACCATGGTTGGTCACGGCATGTGGCGCTGTTCTGCATGATAACGGTGGTTACGGAATGCTTGGAAGTGGACACGGCCCATCATCCATCATCGATGCCATGAGCGAGAATTGGGTCATGGCCAACGTCATGACGCCTTCGTTTTCTCAGAAGCGTCTAGGTGACCGACTACGTAAGGAGCTCGGTCATACACGTGGTTCCTGCCCGTTCGATCGGTTCATTTGCATGAACAGTGGTTCCGAATCCGTGACTGTTGGTCTACGAATCGCAGACGTGAACGCCAAACATATGACAGACCCTGGTGGTCGCCACGAAGGTAAGCCAACCAAACTCCTCGCAGTCGAACGTGCATTCCATGGACGTACTGGTCGACCTGCTCAGATTTCGCATTCTTGTATGGATGGCTACAAGAAGAATCTTGCAACATTCCGTGACATGGACAATCTGCTGCTTGTTCCTGCAAATGATATTGAAGCACTGCAAGCCATGTTCAAGCGTGCTGATGATGAGGGCTTCTTCATCGAAATGATGGCATTGGAACCCGTTCAAGGTGAAGGAAGCCCAGGTCGATGCGTTGAGCGAGCCTTCTACGACGAAGC
>JAYYFM010000152.1:0-3115 GCA_036158745.1 Thermoplasmatota archaeon | reverse complement strand
CAGACATGGAGTGAACATTGCAAACACAAGATTTTTGCAAGCAAAATCCATCACGTTGACACAGAAACCAATGAAGACACGACCATTGATTCATTGTTCAAAACCCACATCATGAAACCAACCCACGATATGGCAAAGGAGGTTGATTGGCTTCTTTCCGTCTTTCACGATAACTCTGGAGTGATTGCTTGGAACGACGATTGGTCCATCTGCATGAAAGCAGAAACACACAATTCACCATCTGCACTCGACCCATATGGAGGTGCAATGACCGGAATTGTTGGCGTAAATCGCGACATCCTCGGGACAGGTTTGGGCGCACGCCCGATTGCCAACACAGACGTCTTCTGCTTCGGACCACCGGATTGGACCGGCGAGTTACCATCAACCCTCTTTCACCCTTCACGTGTCCTCCGAGGCGTACATGCCGGTGTTCGTGTCGGTGGTAATGAATCTGGAATCCCAACCATCAACGGATCAATTGTTTTCGATGAGCGCTACATTGGCAAGCCATTGGTCTACTGTGGAACAGTTGGCCTCATGCCACGTCGATTAGCAGATGGTCGTGAATCCCATGAAAAGAATCCAACCCCTGGCGACTTGGTTTACATGGTCGGCGGACGAGTTGGTTCGGATGGCATCCATGGTGCAACGTTCTCATCACTTGAATTGACGGATGAGTCACCATCAAGCGCCGTACAAATCGGAGACCCAATTACTCAGAAGAAAATGATGGACATGCTTCTTGAGGCCCGAGATGCTTGCCTCATTACATGCACAACCGACAACGGGGCAGGAGGCTTATCCTCATCCATCGGAGAGATGGCTGAGTACACCAATGGTTGTGAAATCGATCTCGGTAAAGTGCCACTGAAGCAACAAGGCCTCTCGTCATGGGAAATCCTTGTCTCAGAGTCTCAAGAACGAATGACAGTGGCTGTTTCTCCCAAAGACAAAGACGCATTTGAAGCACTTGCGAACCTCCATGAAGTCGAAGCTACACAGGTTGCTACCTTTACAGATACAGGTTACTTTCATGTCAAGCATGGAGAAGAAACAGTTGCGTACCTTCCGATTACTTTCCTTCATGATGGCGTTCCGCAACTTGAACTCGAGTCTGAGTGGGTTCCGCCACAACATGAATTGTTCAGTGCACCAACTGGGCTAGATCAGAACAAACTCTTGATGGACATGCTTGCACGACCCAACATTGCATCAAAGGAAACATGGGTTCGGCAATACGATCACGAAGTAATCGCTCAGACTGTTGTAAAACCGTTTGTTGGTGTTGAGCGAGACGGCCCAGGAGATGCCGGCCTTATCGCTCCAATCCACGGCGATTCGCAAGGTCTCGTCGTATCGTGTGGAATCGCGCCGCGATATTCGGACATTGATGCAGGAGCGATGGTCGCAGCATCAATTGATGAAGCCGTTCGTAACGCTGTATGCGTTGGTGTTGATATTGACAAAATGGCAGGTTTGGACAATTTCTGCTGGCCAGACCCTATTGAATCTGAGAAAACTCCTGATGGCAAATTCAAGCTTGCACAACTCGTTCGAGCGAATCGAGAACTTGAACGCGTTTGCCGTGCTTACCGGCTTCCTTGTGTTTCCGGTAAAGATTCCATGAAGAACGATTACGGGGTTTGGCCAAACAAGATCTCGATCCCACCTACGATGTTGTTCTCTCTATTTGGAAATCAACCAGATGTTCGAAAAACAGCAACATCGAACTTCAAGCATCATGGTGAGCGTATTTATCTTGTAGGAACAACGTACGATGAGCTTGGAGCCTCTGAGGTGGCCTTCCATCTTCGAGAGCGCGGTGAAGTGAGCGGAATTGGTGGACAAGTTCCTTTACTCGAAAATCCGGAAGTTCAATTGGAAGTCTATCGCAAATTATCCACAGCTATTCAATCTGGACTGATTCGAACTGCTCACGATTGCAGTGAGGGAGGACTTGCGATTGCACTTGCTGAAATGTGCATAGGAGGTCGATGTGGGGCCTTCATCGACATTGATGGAATTGGACCAGGAGATGCATTCAGTCGCCTCTGGAGCGAATCTCTGGGTCGAATTGTTGTGTCTGTGGAAGCGGAACATGAAGTTGCTTTTGTGGAAATGATGGAGGGAGCTGACCTCCATCTCATCGGTATGGTTTCAGCATCCTCAGAGTTGTTGATCGAGGACGGTTATGACACTTTGATTCAAGCCGATGTTGAACAATTAACCGAATCCTGGAAAGGAGCACTGGATATGACGGGGGTGGTTGAATGAGCCAAGACGTCAAGGTTTGCGTTCTGTTTGGCTTCGGAATCAATTGCGATCGAGAAACTGCAGCAGTGTTCGAGATGGTTGGTGGCACATCGGAACGTTTGCATGTGAATCGCCTTGTACAAGGCGAACGAAGTTTATCGGAGTTTGACATTCTTGCAGTACCTGGTGGCTTCTCATTTGGAGATCACCTTGGAAGCGGACGCCTTCTCGGAAACCGGCTCCGATTCGCACTACGTGAACAATTGCAACAATTTGTCACTGATGGGAAACCAATCATTGGTATCTGCAATGGGTTTCAAGCTCTCGTAAAGACAGGGCTCTTACCAGGCCCAGCAGATGCTTCACTCGAACCCGATCTTGTACAGCGTGCGAGTCTCACTCTCAACAATACGGGTCGTTACGAGGATCGATGGGTCACATTGGAATTCGATCCTGAAAGTCCGTGTATTTGGACAAAAGGAATGCAGAGGATTGAGTGCCCAGTTCGCCACGGCGAGGGGCGATTTGTTATGCCAACAGAACAAGATCTCGACAATTTGCAGTCAAACCATTTGTTAGCGGTCCGATACGTTGACCCTACAACACCCGTCGGTGAAGGGATTCAAGACGAACTTTTGTCGTTCCCAATGAGTCCAAATGGAAGCATGAGAAACATTGCAGGCATTTGTGATTCGACGGGTCTTGTGTTTGGATTAATGCCACACCCGGAAGCATTCTACAGCATGTGGCTTCATCCCGAACACACATCGATGGATATCGATGATGATTGGGAAGGTGAAGGATTGCAAATCTTCCGAAATGCGGTTGAGTACGTTCGTAGTCAGCGGTGACCAAGAAT
>JAYYFM010000151.1:0-3140 GCA_036158745.1 Thermoplasmatota archaeon | reverse complement strand
CTACAATCGTATTCAGTCAAGCACCCGAAGCAACAGATAAAGTATTTGGTTCATTCATTGGTGAAACTGCTGCGAGTTTTGATATTAATGATAACACTGTAGATGAATTTACTGCAAATGGATCTACAACATCATTCACTTTATTGTCGCGAGCATGGCCATTCTCATCGCTGTTGGCGTCATGATTTTGCTTTCTTTCGTGAACCTTGAATCCAAAGACGACGATTTTTGACTGATTCCAAAGCCATCGCCCATCGTTGACTTCATAAGGAGGAGGTAGGTGGCGTGGGTATTGAGGTGAGCATATGTCAAAGGGTACACCATCCATGGGTCGTCGTCAAAAGACAACACACATCCGCTGCCGGCGCTGTGGACGAAACGCATATCACAAGCAAAAGAGCGTCTGTGCTTCTTGTGGATATGGCAAGACTGCTCGTATGCGCACCTACAGTTGGAACAAGAAATCCCACCGACCCAAAGCCTAAGCAAATTTAGGGGGAAGGAATACAAAGGCGGCGCGACTGTCCGCAACAAAGGGACTCACATGTGCGGCATCATCGGCATCGTTGGACGACTTGGTTCGAATGTGAACCAAGCATTGTATGATGGCCTCACCGTCCTTCAGCATCGTGGACAAGATGCGGCAGGTATCGTCACGGAACAGAACGAGAAATTCAATCTCCGCAAAGGGAACGGACTCGTATCGGATGTCTTCTTCAAGCGACATATGCAGAAGTTGCTTGGGCACATCGGCATCGGCCATGTACGATATCCTACTGCTGGATCGTCTTCAACTGCGGAAGCCCAACCCTTCTACGTCAATTCACCATACGGACTTGCATTGGCACACAATGGCAACCTCACCAACAGCGGTGAAATCGCTCAACAATTGATTGTGCAACATCGACGCCACGTCAACACGACGAGTGACTCTGAAGTGCTCCTGAATCATCTTGCTGTCCAACTGGATGCCTCAGGTAATCAAATGAGCATCAATGGTGAACCGTTCCTTGACGTTGACAACTTCTTCAATGCGATCAAGAACGTGAACGCAACAGTCCGTGGTGGATATGCTTGTGTTGGCCTTGTCAACGGGTATGGATTGTTTGCCTTCCGCGACCCACATGGTATTCGTCCGCTGATCTACGGTAAGCGGGACTACGAGGATGGTACAGAGTGGGTCGTTGCAAGTGAATCCGTTGCCATCACAGCGCTAGGATTCGAGGTTGTCGCAGATGTACAACCTGGAGAAGCCATTTTCATCTCAACATCGGGCCACTTGTTCACCAAACAATGTGCAGAAAAGAAGGCCTTCACCCCATGTATTTTCGAGCATGTCTACTTCGCCCGTCCAGATTCCACCATCGATGGTATATCCGTTTACCAAGCTCGACTGAACCAAGGTCGAAGGCTTGCTGAACGTGTCCTCGAGGATTGGCCAGATCATGATATTGATGCCGTCATTCCCGTTCCTGATTCTGGACGTATTTCAGCCATCCAAATGGCGAACACACTCAACGTACCTTATCGCGAAGGATTCGTCAAGAATCGTTACGTTGGACGCACGTTCATCATGCCAGGACAAGAAATGCGAATGAAATCTGTACGAAGAAAGCTCAACGCCATACCCCGAGAATTTGAAGGCAAGAACGTTCTTCTTGTTGACGATTCAATCGTTCGTGGAACAACAAGCGCCCAAATTATCGAAATGGCAAGAGAAGTTGGAGCAAAGAAGGTCTACTTCGCTTCTGCAGCACCACCGGTTCGCCATCCAAACGTCTACGGAATTGACATGCCTGCAGTTAACGAGTTCATCGCTGATGGAAAATCCATTGAAGAAATCAACACCACCATCGGTTCGGACAAACTCTTCTATCAACGACTTGATGATTTGGAGGAAGTGACTCGTCACAAGGAAACCAACATCGATGGTTTCGACAGTTCTTGTTTCAATGGCAACTATGTCACAGGTGATATCGATCAAGCCTATCTTGACCAATTGCAAGCAGAACGAAATGATGCATCAAAGCAAGAGAAACTTGCTGGAGATGAGCAAGGAATCGATTTGCACAATCATCAGTCCTGAAGTAATTCAAATCGATTTCAAACGACTCACTGCCACTTCTGCCAGGTTGTGTTCGAGTAAGCCATACGATAGTACCAGACGCCTCCGTCCTGAGGCCATTCCAACCATTCGTATCCATCATCTTGGACTTCACCAACAGCATTGATTGGCGGTAGAACCTCACCAGATTTCTGAGGTTCTGGAAGTGTTCCAACCGAGCGGTTGGAATCGCTCATCGCCAATTTTTCATGAAGAAATTTGGTGCGATCTTCTGAATCAATGGACCCTGCGAGTCCAAAATATGCATCGTTATGTGCAATCTGGTACAACTCGCGAGGTGATGATGCAAGAAGGTCTTCAATGAGGGTGAAGAGTTTCTCACGCGTTTGTTTTTTGATCTCATTGTTCGTGTATCGTCCGGTCAAATCACCTTTCAATTGATTCAATTCCTCTGCGAGTTCTTGTGGATTTTCGAAATACGCTTGAACGATGGATTGCAAGTATGTGAGTTCGTTTCGCTCTTCCTTCGTCAATTTCGAGTTCTTTCGAAGAACCTGCACCCAACGGAAAGCATCAGGAAGCAATGCTGCTGCTGCATTCGTCTGAAGCAGGGTAAACAATGCAAGCAAGACCGCACTGACCCCGAGTGTTGTTGTCACTGTGTCACTTCCAGAGAAGAAGGATCCCGCTTCAGATGTAGCTTCACCATCACCTTCGGACTGTTGGACTACACAACCAAAGGCATCAACGGTTGTTCCTTCAGGTGTACCTGGACAAGTGTCGCCAAGGTCTGGAACACCATCTCCATCCGAATCGATTTCCATAAGTTGGGCATCACTGCATCCAACTTCTGAAACAGATTGTCCTAATTCTGTTTCAGGGCATTCATCAACTGAATCGAGGATTCCATCACCATCTGTATCATCCAAACATCCATCACCATTGAGATCGAGTTCGGATGCATTCTCGTCAGGACATTGGTCGTATACGTCTTCGACTCCATCGCCATCGGAATCGGTTTGAACGACACATCCAGTCTCATCAACAACATCCGTCGCTGAACTGTTGGGACAAT
>JAYYFM010000150.1:0-3163 GCA_036158745.1 Thermoplasmatota archaeon | reverse complement strand
GGGTTTGTTTATTGTAAAAACTAAGGTTTTCAAAGATAATAGAGGGTGGTTAAAAGAAGAATTCCAAAAAAAATTTGTAAATCGAGACTTAGTTTTTACAGTGGTTTCAAACTCTAGAAGGAATGTTTTGAGAGGTTTGGGTTTCTTCAATTGTTGCTCCCAAATGATTTGCGCTTCGTCACCATCTATTCCAATGGATGTGAGTCCTGCTAGGCCAAAATCTTCCCATAAGGCATGAACTGCATCGGTGAGACTTGCACCTTCCATGACTTCGACGATGCTTCCTTCCCTCTCCTGTCGTCCACCTCTTGCATCGATTCGAATTCCTTCTTCTGTTTGTTCCATGGCCTCAAGGAACACACCTGCTGCAAGCAGTTTCTCATCCTGCGAGCCCTGCATGTCCTCCAAAGATGCTAGGATCTGTTCAACGGAATCACCTTTGCTCCATGAAGAGCCAATAAGCAAACCGAAATCGAGTGAATCAAGAACTGCACGTTCACAAGCCCGTGTAAGGTTGCCTTCTGGAACAGTTAAACCATGCCAACCAGCGATCAATTTGCTTAGACCTTCTTGTGCACCGGTTGGAAGACTGTCATCCAAGTCCCATCCATTTGGAACCCACATTGCGTCAATGTCAACAATTGAGGTGAGCAATGGAGGGAGCATCGAAAGCGCGAGATGGTGAACGAATGCACTCTGTTTTTCTTTTGTAGCCTTCAGTGATTGCAAATCAATGCCAACAATTGGTCCATGTTTGAAAGTGAGGCGAACCCATCCTTGCGATGAAGGCGTTCCATTGAGAACATCTTGTCCGGTTATCTCTCCGGCCACGTAGACATCGACACCCTCCAATTCTTCGTGTTTGAAATCAAAACGAGATCGCTCGAGAACATCCTCCAACCATCCCTTAGGAGGGTTTGGATTTGGCCCAGTGCATACGAATCCATCTTCCCAGGAGAAGAAGTACATTCCTTTACGTGCATGCTCTTCCCACGGCAACATTCGCAACGTGAGATTCTGATGATTTTGCAATCCAGCGAGATATCCTTGCTTTCCGTCACCACGTCGAATAAACGAACCTGACCCAAAATTCGGGGATTTAAAATTTCCAACGAGTGAAATTTCCTCATCGTGTGCAGCATGCAACGAGCCAGCGAGGGCTTTCCCGACCGGATCGCCACGTTTTGCAAGCATTCGCTTTGAGAGCCATTTCATATCGTCCTTTTTGGCGACAATCTTTCGAAGATCTTGCAACGTTTTTGTTACCGGATCTTTCCGGCCCCAACTTAAGCGACCCTTCCACGTCATGGATGGGAGATACTTGTCAGGATCCTCGAGGAGTTGCCTTAACTGTCGATTGAGCCGCTTTGCTGTAGCATCGTTTGCATGCTTTGTTCCACGCATCCGCATCCGCTGTTTTTGGCCAGGGAAGGATACCTGCGCTGGTCGTGCCATAAGCCCGTCATCTCAACCCAATCATGCGTCTCGCTTGAGGTCTTCCCCCTGAATATGTCTATGTTGCAGGAGTGTGTGCTGTCATCATGGCGGTCGTTACATTGCTTGGAATCGCCCAAGACGGAGGGCGCCCGCAGCCAGGGTGCATCCGCCCATGTTGCGAAAATCTTCGAAGTGAGGATTTCAGAAGCCCTGTTTCGCTGGGCATCCAAACCTCAGGAGGAAAAACCATTCTTGTTGAAGCGACAAGAGATTTAGGACGGCAACTCCGATTCATTGGAAATCCTTCCGTTGACCACCTCATCCTCACACATGCCCATCTTGGGCATGTGGATGGATTGGGTCTGTTCGGTAGGGAAACCATGTCGGCTCGAAACATCAAACTCCATTGCAGTCCGTCCATGCAATCTCTCGTCGAGAGAACTCCAGCATGGAACCAGTTGTTGAAACAAAATGTGCTTCATTTCGCATCATTCCCTCGTATTGAAATTGATGATGTTGTGGTTGAATTCCACAAAGTACCTCATCGGGATGAATTGTCAGACACACACGCAATCATTGTTCGTGGTAAGACGAAATCGCTTCTCTTTCTGTCCGATCATGATACCTGGAGAGAAACGCTTGATGCATACGAATGCGAGACCATACGTGAATTCCTCTCCAAATTAAATGTAGATATTGCGTTGCTTGATGGGACATTCTGGTCTGGCGATGAATTGCAAGGGCGCGACATGAATGTTGTACCACATCCAACTGTACAAGAATCACTTGAGCGATTGGGTATGCGATTGGAAAAAGACCCACAAATTGTGTTCTTTCATTTCAATCACACAAATCCATTGCATAACACGGATTCGGAAGAATACAGTATCCTCAAAGAATTGGGCTGGGACGTTGGCTATGAAACCCAACAATTCACTCTTTGATTTCTGTTAACGTATAGTCGAGCGCAATCAGATAGACTGCCCAATCAACGGATTCATCCGAATCGCCATTGCTGCATGGGAATGGTATGGTTGCGCCTCCATCGTTCACAGTTACTGAAATTGTGAACGAATATTCTCCGATGCCGAAGTCTCCTCCATCCAGTAATTGGTTAAGTTCGTTTGACGAGCTATTCGTAGTAGAACCAATCAAATCAATTTCGATCCAATATTCTGAAGATTGAAGATCTTGTTGGGTCCCCGAATTTGCCACTTGAATTTCTTTAATTCCACCATTGTAGGCAACTTCATCGTCTTCTGTTGAGGCACCAAAATTGCAAGCCTGTTCATTATCGGTGTGGCTTGTGGTTATTTGGAAACCGACTATGTTCAGCCCATTCAAATCAACTACATCACTGGAAGCTGAAACCTGAGCGCTATCTGAAATCACTTCAGTCCCCGACCCAATTTCAATAAAGGAAAAATTCCCATCGATTTCATACATGGCGATCCTGTTTGCATCCGAATCTCCATCACCGTCTGGTCCATAGACAGCATAAGTCACTTCAGCCATAGCAGCGAGACAGAGGGCAATAACACCGAATGTTATGAATCGGTCCTTTCTCGCTTCTGTCATCTCAAATCGTCCAAATGGATTGGAGGCAGACTCTTCACGGGTAGCGCACATGATGAAATGCGCAATGAACGCAGATCCGACGCCAGGGACGGATGGGAAAACATCCTCTCCAAGACCAAGCACCGTCCAAACGATGACACCCGTGAAG
>JAYYFM010000149.1:0-3170 GCA_036158745.1 Thermoplasmatota archaeon | reverse complement strand
AATCACTGGTCAATGATACCGTTCCTGACCATGTTGTAGTCGCTCTTCCTGAAGTCTCAGCAACATCACTTTCGGATGCAAATGGCTGAACCATTGGAGAGATGGACATGAACAAGAGAAGGAAGAGCAAACCGAACGCAAGGAATGTTTGCTTCCTCTCCATAATTCGTCAACCAAAGCGATAGCATTTGAAGCCACCCGTCGCCTGTGTAAGCAACAATCGAGACCCGAAGCGATAAAACCTGTCTGCTCGAGCGGAATCCGTGCCAGAAGCATTCGTCCTCGTGAAGACCGAACCGTCGCATGAACGCGATGTCTATCTCGCATTGACATCGCATGACGCAGTCAAGGAAGTCCATGCTCTCTACGGTGAATTCGATTTGCTTGCTCATGTGAGCAGCGAATCCGCGAAAACACTCACAACATTGTTGATGAAAGAGTTCAGAACGATCGAAGGAATTCGAGATACGCAAACGCTGATTGCGGTTGAATACTGAGGTGATCAGATGGCGATAGGATTTGTTTTGATCACGACCATGCCTGGAGAAGAAGAGCGTGTTCGTAACGCCCTGGATAGCATTGAACATGTTACAGATCGTTGGATGCTGTTTGGAGAATTTGACCTTCTTGCACGTGTCCAAGCGGATGATGAATTCACGCTCACTCGATGCATTGTCGAGGAAATACGGCCACTTGAGGGCATTCAGGATACCAAGACCATGATTGGTGCTGAGTTGTAAATCAAACGGAGTGCAAACGACTTGAGAGCATGCGTGCTCGATTTGGACAACCGACGGAGCGATACCGTAGAATGGCTTCACGCAGCGACATCACACGATCTCTGTCATCGAACATCGACTTCACTTCCCACCACTTTGCAACGACTCGTCTTGCTGATGGGGCCTCAATCGCTTCGAGAGAGTACATATCGATTTGTGCATGGATTGTTTTTGCTCTCGGAAGTTGTGTTTCTGCCAATTGCTCGCAAATAAGAAGCAAAAGTGACGCTTTGTACAATGGCTGCTGCAACTGTGTTGCTGTAAGCTCAGCATTTCTCAATGTCAGTGCAGCATTCATGGGCTCCGAATCGACCGCTTTCAATTCCGTTTTCATACCCAAGTATTGCAAGAGAGGGTCGGTCGACGAGCCTATGCCTCGAAGTTGATCAAGCAAAAAGTTCGCACCATCCAAATCCTTTCGCTCAAGAGCGAGTGAATGGCGCATGATGACGAGTGTTGTCAACACAATCTGACGCTCATTTTCTGAATCCGGCAATTCGACTTGATTGAGCAATCGCTCGATGCGTTCATGATCACGAGCGCTTGAGGAGGGGGTAAGATCATCAATGCAACGAGAAAGAACAGAGAGTTGGATGCGTAATTTCTGTTGCGCATCATGGAGTTCACCAAGAATGGTTTCAAGATCTTGCAAGGGGTCTTTCTTTCCTTCAAACTGTGCAATCTGCATGCGTATATTGACAAGTTTGGGGGAATTCTGGCCCTGAATGTAGGCCTTTGCAACATCAATCTCTGCGCGATTGAGGGCATGTTGTGCTGCAAGTTCTATCAAATCGATGTTGTCTGAATTGCTGACCAATGCTTCATCGAGTAATGTTGCAAACGCACCAGAATAGGATGACATAAGCTCGTTTGCTCGGGAAGAGAGATGATTCGATACTTCTGTTTCACCCCGTTGAATTCGGTGATGCAATTCAAGGATTGATGCCAAAGCGTCGTTCTGTTGTTCCCAATGTGTAATCGCCGAATGATGGAGCACGTCAAGCTCCGATTCATCGAGCGAGGACTTGCGGACATTGCGAATCAAGTGTTGCATTTCCATCGCCGCATCCTTGTTACCCCATCGAAGCAGAGTATGTTCATCGAGCAAGGCAACATCGTTTGGCTCAGGCATTCGTTCTGCAGGAACCGGGAATGGTAACACCAAGAACGGCAACATAGCATCATGGACGTCTGCCGATGCCTCACCAAGAACGACCTGATCAACATAGGTACGAACGTCCAGATTCGTCTCTGGGAGTGGTGTGGATGCGTCATGGAGAAGAATCGCCAGTGGGTGCCCTCCTAACGCATCAACGATTGTCTTTCGCTCATCGCCGAGTTCGGGATTGAGTAATTCAATGGCATCTGTTTGCTCGAGGGGTCCCAACTCGAGATAGGTCCCATCGATGGAAAACGTATCACGATCACGCCCCAACAACATAAAAGGGACCGAGTGGTGCTCAAGCGCTTTGAATAGGCTGGAAAACGATTCTTGATGTCTGGGCGAGATGCTATGGACATCATCAAACACCAATGCTACATTTTCGTGTTGGAATGAGGATGCATATCCTTCAACATCCAGAATCTGGGGCGCATCAGCTTCCATCCGCTGCATAGCTTCATGGACATCACAATACGCATCGAGTTGAACCCAGTGAACATTTAGGCCCTTCTCAATCAAATCCTCAGCAACTCTTCGTGCAAGTGTTGATTTCCCAATGCCGGGCATTCCTCGGAGGTGTACAGGCACCTTGTTCTCTAGAGCATCTCGAATCAACTCGAGTTCGGAATGGCGTCCATGTACATGTGTGTATTCTGGAAGTTGTCCCTTCAATTTTGATGAGGCTCGTGCACGTCGTTTGGGGATGTCTTCCGTGTATGAATTTAGTTGGTTGCGCCCTGATTCAGTAATGTGCACAACTTTGCGTTTCCTTCGCCCTCCACCGATGACATGTGCCTGTCGCGTCAAGAGAAACCCTTCTTCCTCCAAGACAGACATGGGTTGAAACAGAGCTGAACGTACGACTCCAATTCCGTCTGCGATGCCTTCGAGGGAAAGGCTACGTGGAACATCCCATGCCCCTTCAAGCGTTGATGGATGCTCATCCAACCAACGCAAAATACGAAGCATGGCAGGCGATAGCATCTGAACTCATTCCCTTCTGCACAGCCTTGCATTTGATGTTGTCCTATTGACGTTCAAAAGAGACAATGCAGGTTTTTTTGACCTATGAACGCAAGCGTTCAGCATGGCGGTCGATGCAGCATCCATCGATTTGCCTGCCTCACCTGGCGTCTATCTGTTCAAAACGGCTGAAGGTCGAGTGTTGTACGTCGGTAAAGCAACGCGTTTGAATGAGAGGATTCGCTCGTATTTTGCGACCAATCCTG
>JAYYFM010000148.1:0-3193 GCA_036158745.1 Thermoplasmatota archaeon | reverse complement strand
GCAATCCCAGTCCTGGTCAGGAGATTCTGCTGACAAGTCTGATTCAAATCTTGGAACGGATGTTGAATGGTCAAGTGATTCAGCAAACGAATGAACATGAAGCCTTTTGGAGGGTCGCCCCCCATTGGCATTCATGACTGCGGAGTGGGGTGTAATTTCGCAGGAATTGATGAAACGTGGAATACTTGTTACCACGGGTGTCAAAGAGAGGTTGCTTTCACTCGATGAGCCAATGAAGGTATTGAATCAGGCATCAAATGTCGGGTTTGAACGAGGGATGCTATCGGTTGATTTACTTGACAAAATGATTCAGGAAGCAATGCCAAAAGGTTCCCCAGATACTGAAAAACCAGCTGTATCAATCGGGCGAACCATAGCACCAATCAAGGAACGAGAACCAGTTCAAATTCAGTACAGGAACAATCTTCCAGATTGGAAGGAGAAAGATTTCTCGGGAATAGCAACAGATGTTGACAATGACATCTTGGTCCACTACGATATTACAGGGAACAGCACGACTGAAGGTAAGATGGGACACATACAAGCATGTTTCAATGATCGCTTGGAGAGTATCCGGAAAATGATTGTCAAGAATTCAAGGCTACCAAGAAAGCCTCAGGAAATTGGACGACTCAATGTTGAGTATCGACGATATCAGGGCTACGAAAATCTTGCTGTAGCGATTGGATTGGTCAACGAACCCCGTCACACAAAGAACGGCCATCTCATGTTTGGGCTTGAAGATGAAACGGGAGAAATGAATTGTTTGCTCACCATTCGTCAAGGAGACGATCGAGATCGAATGCATGAGCAAGTTGTTGAAGCGGGATTGATGCCTGATGATGTGCTTGGAGTCAGCGGCTCATTTTCGCAAACAGGGGACATCTTCTATGTTGATGATTTGTTTTTCCCGATGAAAGATCGACATGAAAAGAAGAGCGCACATATTGGGGTAAGTGTAGCGTTCTTATCCGATATTCACGTTGGTTCGAAAACGTTCCTTGAAGCGCAATGGCACAAGATGGTACGATGGTTCCACACGGATCCGCTTGCAAAGACCATCAAGTACCTCATACTGAGTGGAGACTGTGTCGATGGTGTAGGAATTTATCCTGGTCAAGACAAGGAACTCGCAATCACCGACTTGTTCGGACAATACAGTGAATTTGCAAGACTGTTGGAACTTCTACCGGATTGGGTTGAGTGCGTCATGCTCCCAGGCAATCATGATGCAGTTCGACCTGCTGAACCACAACCAACGTTTGAGAAGGACATTCAGCAAGATTACAACAAAACGACGTTTGTAGGAAACCCTTGTGATTTCTCATTGCATGATGTACGTCTTCTCTCTTATCATGGTAAATCGATCGATGACTTCGTGGCTGGTTTGCGAACAGTCACCTATTCTGAGCCAGTGGAGGCGATGAGACAAATGCTCAGAAGGCGCCATTTAGCCCCACAATGGGGGGGTAAGACGCCATTATCTCCTGAACTTGAGGACGGGCTAGTCATTCGTGAAGTTCCAGACATTTTTGTTACAGGACACGTCCATGGTCATGCTTGTTTGGATTTCAGAGGAACAACACTTGTGTGTTCATCCACATGGCAAGACCAAACATCTTATCAGAAAATGCTCGGATTTCAACCGAAACCATGTATGCTCACAATTGTGAACTTGCAATCGCATAAATCGACATCAATTCCCTTCGCTTGAAGGCAATACAATGTGTCCGAGAATTTTCGAGAGATCCTTTTCCGTTACAATTGGAACGCCAGATTCCGTGAAAGCATTGAGCGATGATTCGCGGCTTGGATTGAAACCAATGAATCTACTTCCAGGGACCATCATCGAGAGATCCATTTCAGAATCTCCTACTGAAACAACCTCTTCTGGTTTGAAACCGTGCATCCGCATCAATCGATTGATCACATCGCCTTTGCCACTCGCATGAAGACGACAAATTCCATCATCGGTAAGGAATCCATCGCCATCGAATTCGAATCCGTTGGCAATCCAATCGTCCACTTTGAGCATAGCAGCTATGCTGCTTACGAACAAATCAACGCCTGCACTGACAATGGCAACGTAAATACCGGCATCCTGCAAAGCCTGGACCGTTTCTCGAGCGCCCTTCATCAGGGATACGCCCGAGTACATTCGAAACAGCTCGTCTTTGTGAATCGGATCTTGAATCGCTTTCCACATAGCAATATCCGAACGCATGAACTCAACATCGGTGAGTTCACCAGCAATGAATCGTGAGAGATTCTTACTGTTGTCCGTTCCAAAGCCATCATGTAGCGTCTTCCATGAACTCACCGAGTCCACAAGGACACCATCGCAATCGAAGACAACGCATTTGCAAGCAGTAGGCATAGCCATTGCTAGCATCTCCTGCTTAACAGCATTCGCTTGGCACCAGAAGAGTGGGCCGGTGGCGGCAAGGCCACCGGCCCATCAACTGTTCTCAGTCGTTGCCGATCTCAGACAACCTTGTCGAAGCTGAGGTCGCTGTACGTCTTGATGACGGAACCATCGCCTGGTCCTGGTTGGTACGTGATACGGATGGTAGCATCCGTTAACGACTGACCGTCAGGAGCGTGGGTTCGGACGAAGATTTGGTCACCGATACCGAAGGTAGATTCCTTGAAGGAGCCTTGGTTCTCGACCTTATCGACGAATGTCACAAACGTATCACTGTTCGATGGATTGAATCCATAGACACCACTCGTGTTGGAGAGCAATGTCTCGTACGAGGTTCGAACACCATCAGCGTTGGTGTACAGGACAATCACAGTGACTGCTGCCGTAGCTAGTTCAGCTTCGGTTTGATCAACTGTGATAGCCCAGTAACCTTCTGCGGTTCCGATATCTTGGTTTTCGATATCGAACGTGACTCGAGGAACACCCAACTTACCAGTTTCTGCAAGGGAAGAAGCCCAGACATAGATGACACCGGAAAGGACGACAGTGATAGCGACCATGAGGATGGTAGCGATAACTGGGCTTACAGCCATTTCGTCCTCGACAATGCGTCGGGAGTCTTCCTCTTCTTCGTCTTCTTCTTCACGGCGGCTTGCCATTGCAAGAGCAGTGACGAAGAAGCCAGCAAGGGCTACGACGACGATGCTTGGTGCGAACGATGGAACGGATCCAACTCCACCACCGAGTTGTACAACGGATGGCAGCTTG
>JAYYFM010000147.1:0-3198 GCA_036158745.1 Thermoplasmatota archaeon | reverse complement strand
CTTTTACCGTCCTCACTGTCACCAAGTTCCTTTTGGATAGCCTTCATTTGCTCATTTAAGTAGTAATCTCTTTGTGTTTTTTCCATTTGCCTTTTAACACGATTTCTAATTCTTTTTTCAGCTTGAAGAACACCTTGTTCTTCTTCAATGAGTTCTATGCGCTTCCACTCGCTCATGGTGCCCCCTCCTGCTTGATTATGATGAACCTTCGGATTGACGATGGACCCTTGAAAAGAACCTTCGTGCAAAGGATTTGGTTGTCTCTGGCTCGGTTGATGTGTTCATTCGGATGTCTTTCGGATAACACTCAATGTAGGTTCGATCGGTGTTTCGCTTATCCAAGAGGAGAATCAATGCACGGTCAGCAATGCTCCGAATTGGTCGTCCCATGGCTTGAAGAATGGCGTTAATCGCAGGCTGAGTCGAAGCATAACGCCAAGCGTTGGCTCGACCAAATCGCTCCTCAATGTATGTGCGTAGCGCCTTTTGATGAATGGATGGTGGTGGGTTTGGAATACCTATGCAAGCAACTGCATCCAGCAATCCATTGTGGTAATCAATACCTTCTGATAATCGTCCGCCAAAGACGCCTGCAAGGAGGATTCGTCGACCGGCTTGCTTTGCATCTTCGAGTACATCGAGCAACTGATCGACATCTTGTTTGGACCATGTTCGATCTTCCATACGAACAACGACACCATGGAATTGCCCCTCTCCGATGTAATCGTTCAGCATCGAATAGGACGGTGTGAAGACCGCAACATGCCCGGGAGATCCATCGCAAAGCGATTGAAGATGAGCTCGAATTCGTTGCGTGTTTTCATAGGAACGGTCCTGATAGCGTGTTGTAACATCTTTGGCGACAACGATTGGACGTCGTTGGTTTGCAAAAGGTGAATCGTATTGGCGACTGGTCGTTTTGGAATGTCCAATACCGAGTAAATCTGCATACATCTTCGGAGGATACAATGTACCAGACATGAGAATACTCCCAGCACACTTCTTGAAAACAGGTCCTGATACTAATCCCGGGTCGAGAAGATGGGATATAATTCGACCTTCCTTTCCTTTGGCATCATGCACGTAGACAAGGGCAGTTGTCTCTCCAAAACGCAGCATGTCCTCAAGGAGGTGCCCAATTCGATGGGCGTCGATATCGATGTTTGGATTCTCATCATCAGCATCGACCTTGATTTCAACATCGAGAAGGACATCACGTAGAATCTTCAGACGATCAAGACCTTGGCCAGGTGATTCAACCAATCCAACTTGTCCCTGTTGGAGTTGTTGTTGTCCAACCTTTCCTTCAACCTCGTCGCATGATGCAAGGAAGATGCTTCTGAGACGCTCCATGTCGACACGGCGTTCCTCAAACTCTGCGGGTTCACTCAACAGGTCTCTGAACAAATCACTGATGCGTCCTCGACAGACTTTCATGACACTCAATGCCCATGATGTGAGTGAGGCTTGCAAAAGCAGACCATCTGAGCCCAACGATGCCGCAGCCTCGGCGATGGTTTCTGTGTATTCTTCGAGATCGATGGTTGCATTCCGTACCACAGTTGGTGTGAATCGACGTTCCATCCCCATTCGAATTCGGTCCGGAAGGTTGTGTGCTTCATCAACAATGACAATGATATCGGAAAGATCAACCTCCATAGCATTGAGCGAGGCTTCTCGAACAGCATCAACAAAGAGGTGGTTGTAATCACCGACAAACACGTCCGCTGAGGACACGGCTTCTCGTGCAGCCTTCCATGGACATGTGAGCGTAGGAACGCCATGTTCAGAATGCGTTTGCGCCATTTGAACCAACTCATCAACATGCAATGGATCGGAGAGAATCCTCTGGCGTAATCCCGGTGCTTGCGTGAGGTAAGGTTTGCAGGTGCGCTGCGATCGTGCTTGGCTACACAAAAGGGAAAACAACGGTGGTGACTCCTTTGCAAACGGTTGGACACACATGTTTGATTGTCCAACCATATCGACCAAACGCACCTTTTCCTGAGGCGGTCGTCGTGCGTTGATTCGACGAACTGTATCGACCACAATCTTGTGTTGGCTCTGTCGAGAGGTCAAGAAAAAGATGGTACGTGGGCCGTTTGCTGTCCGAGCAGCATCGATGGCCGCTGCTAAGGCAGCTGCTGTTTTTCCGATACCCGTTGGCGCTGCAGCAAGATGGTGACCTCCTTGTTGGAGTGCTTTGAGACAATCATAAATCATCTCGAGTTGGCCTGGTCGAGCCTCTTCGTGTGCAAGGTAGCGAATCTCTTCCGAAAATGCGGAGGATTCTTCGCCTGACATAATGAGAGAACAATGACGACCCCTCTAAAGGATTCGTGTCGAAAGCATTCGCTGATTGTCGTCAAGTGTGCCGTGGAGTGGGGGCCGCGACACGTGTGGGGTTTCCACCGTCAAGAGACAGGTGTGGAATCAGAGTCCCCCTGTCCGTCATCCAGGGGGCTGTGGGGGTTGTGGTGTTGGGGGCCACGGTGGTCACGTTGTGCACGACGGGCACGTATCCGCAAGGTAGCTAGGCCATGCAGGTTGGACCGGTCCTGCACAGCATTGAAGGTGGCCTTCGGAAGCGTGTTGTCTTCTTCGTGCCAGATCATCCCCATCCCCTCTCTGCTCTCACCGCTTTTCATTCGTGGTATTCCTTGCTTGGTTGTGTCGTATCAACAGCGTTGGCTACAACATCATCGAGTTCATTTTGGATTCCTTTGGCTTCTGCCAGTTTCTTTTGAGTGTAAAGAATCAAGCCCTCCGAGGCGGCTTGTTCATGGGAGACGCCGTACAACTCGTACAATGAAGCGAGATGGCGTTCCATCTGTCGGCCGATTGGAACACGGACACTCTTCATTCCTGGAAGCTTGGCTTGTCCGTGGAGTAATTGTTGGATTGCGAGTCGAATGACATCGGATCGGTTGTTCAATCCGTCTTGTCCAACGAGCATGTCTAGCCCTTGCATTGTGTCATCATCAAGTCGAATTGATGTGAGAGTGCTTTGGCCGCTCATTTCGGTTCCTCCTAAACACATGTAGAAGAAAGTAGTATATTAAGTATTACAATTGTGATACATTTCGTAATACATGCTGAAATCAACGGTTAAGTTCAAACCCCTTTCCTCAGTGCAGCGTTTATGCTCGCAGACACAACCGCAAACCGACTTTACCTCCAATTGGTTGAGACCGCTCT
>JAYYFM010000146.1:0-3231 GCA_036158745.1 Thermoplasmatota archaeon | reverse complement strand
TGGCTCAGTATCATTTACAGTGCTTGCATCCCAAGCGATGTTTGTCGAGGTCGAGGTTGAACAGGCTTCCAATGGACTGGTTCTCAATTGGAATGCTTCGATTACCAACGGTGTGGAGCGTGATGTCAAACTTCGGTATGGATATCGTATCTCGGGCACTGACGTCTACCTCAATGAACAAATCGTAACCCTTGGATCTGGTACACTCACTGGGCAAACAACACTTGGCGACGTGCCAGGCGATACCGTCCTTGTTCGAATGGAACCTGTAGGATGGGTTGCATCGACAAATAGTTACATTGCAACAGCTGCATTCGAAACCATTGAAGCAGAATACTCCCTCCAGATTGATCCCATAACGTTGCCTCGTGAACCAATTCAGGGCCAGCAGGTAACGGTGACGGTTATGATGCAGAATACTGCCTTGGTTGAAGGTCCATCTGGCGTTTTGTATCTGACCGACAGTACCGGTCTTCTGCTCGGAGAGGTGTCAACAGATCCTTTGCAAGCGAGTTCATCTCGCAACGTGGACTTCATCTTCACGACACCCTATGTGAACGAGATGTTGTTAACGGCAGAATGGCGGTACGAATCGTTTGTTGTCGAAGATGAACAGAGCGTGCTTGTCAGCAAGGAAGTCGTTGAGGAGACCTCCACAGACATACCATTCGTTGCCATCGGTGGTGGAATTGCTGTTGCAGCATGTGTCATCTTCGTGCTTCATCTCCGCCGAGGCTCTGGAGATGCTTCTTCGGTCGAAAAGAAGCCAGCAAAGAAGAAGGCTGCTCCAACGTCAGAAAAGAAAGAGATTGAGCCTGTCGAACGCTCCTGTCCTTCCTGCGACCGAACATTGCGCATCCCGGGCGATTATTCTGGAACGGTTCGCTGTCCTGATTGCTCAGAGAAATTCAAAGTTGAGGCTGAACCATCGGTTGATCTGGATGATGAACTTGATTCGATCGACGATGAGGTGGTTGAGGAGAAACCCGTTGAGAAGAAAGTTGAGATTGCATGCCCACAGTGTTCCTCAACACTTCGCGTACCCTCTTCCTACAGGGGTTCAGTTCGTTGTCCTTCATGCTCGAATGTGTTTTCTGCAGCGTAAGGCGGAGAAACCCTTGAATTTTAGGACGCCAACCGTCAATCATGGCGGGGCACTTTCAAGAATTTGAAGACGAGTACCTCGAGACCATGTACGAGTTCTACGAACACGATGCTTCAAGCCGTGTCCGTACGGGGGATTTGGCGGAACGATTGGGTGTCTCTCCAGCGTCAGCAACTGAAATGATTCAGAGACTTTCTGGGAAAGGCTACATCGATTACCAGCGCTATAAGGGAGCGAAATTAACACAAAAAGGGCTTGAGCACGGTCAAATGATGAAACGACGTCATCGACTTGCTGAAGTTCTCTTGGATCGCATTCCATTCGATGGAAACATGCATGAAACAGCCTGTCGACTGGAACACGCCATCGATGATGATCTGGAAGTCGCACTCACTGTCCTCCTCGGCAATCCGATGCTCGATCCATCCGGTCGAGAGATTCCGAGGTCAGGAGATCATCTTGAACAGCGTGTGCAATCGTTCATCGAAACGCATGTGCCACTCTCGCAACTCGCCTCGAATGAATCAGGAAGGATTCAAGCTCTCCTTCTCTCTGATACGTTGCAAACCCTTCTCGGTGCCTCTCTCTCGTTAAACAACACCATCACTGCTCACGGGGACAACACGTTCAAAGTGGATGGAAACGAGTTGATGCTGTCCACAGACATTGCCGAGAACATCATCGTAAAGCGCTGTTAAGTCAAGAAGCGCACAATTTGCTCTGTTTGTCCCCGAATGCTTTTGAGTTGCAGCATCGACGTCACTGTGTGAGCGAGACGGCCGTCGAAGCATCGAGCGATGACATCGCTTCTTCGTTGTTCGAGCGAGAGCGTGTCTTGCTCTCCATTGACAATCAATTGATTTCACTTGGTTTGCGCCTAACGTTGCTTCTCCCCGCATTCGCTTTGTTTATTCTCATCGGTTCATGGGCCTACGAAGGGACCGACCCGAACTGGTGGGAATCGAGTATCGAGCCTTCTCTCGGACAATCCTTCAGCTCGACTCTGCTCCTTCTAGGGACAGTCGTAGGGATTGGTTGGTTGCTCGCTCTCGGTATTCATCGTTACAGAATTGCACTCTCCTATTCCGCATTCAGGCATGAAGTAGAAGCCTCCGAGAAGCGCCATCAAAGCATCGAGGCTTTGCATGGTTACGATGGCATGGCCCATCGAATTCATCGACAACTTCGAATGCATTCCCTCTCCTTCTCAACGGTTCTTCTTGCTTGTATCGGCCTTGGCGCAGTATTGCTCCTTGGTCTCCACACATCTTTGGGTGAAAATGTCTTCATCGTATCATGGGGAATGCTTCTGCTCGCTGTTGGCTTCCACATGGTCACACGAGAACATCGATTCAACATGGTTCACAAGTCTGGATTGCTCGATGCGTTTGAAGCACCAGTCCATCCTTCGACCTTGGAAGGTGTCTTTGACGACATGATTCGAACACACCTCGATCCATTGCTTCGTTCCAAATACGACGAATTGATGCGAAATGTACAGAGTCACGTCAAGCGAGGCGTCAAACACGATTACGCCCGTGAAAAGGTTCTCATGACCTTGTATCGCCACTACAATGGCCTCGATTCGAAGACGGTTCGCTTGGAACTTGAGGAAGTTCTCAAGGAAGACGGAGCAGATCTTCTACTCGAGGACGAATCGTTTGGCTTGGAGCTTTGGCTTGAACTGATTGAGCACGCTCAACAGCAATGTCCTGCCTTCTTCCGCCTCATTGACAGAATCGAGCAAGACATGGAATTTGGACGCTCACCCGCCCTCAAGGATTTGGTCTTCGAAGTCGATTTGGAGAACGTTGTTACCAAGCGAGCAAATCTCTTTGTTTTCATGCACAACCTTTCGAAAAAGAGTCGAACTGTTGTGTTCAGAGTCCAATCTCCAGATTTCCGTCCAAATCAAATAGCAATGCGCTACGACCTTGCGCCTGGCAAGGAGATGTGGTGGTCCAGTGAATCTTTACCTGTCGCAGTTGAAGGGAACGAAGATGTTCTCGGTAAGATGACTGGCTTGCTCCGTGATGGGACCATGGCCTGGCAAACGCTTCTTCCTGAGCGGTTTGGTGAAGCGACAGTTTCTGTACGTTTGGAAGAAGTCAGCGGTGATCTTCTCA
>JAYYFM010000145.1:0-3260 GCA_036158745.1 Thermoplasmatota archaeon | reverse complement strand
ATCTCGCTTCCTAGTTGGCTTGATATGTGTTTTGAAGTGGTCCAATCAAATTGCCGCTTGCTTCAAAACCAAAGACTGCGTAGGTCCACTATGGTCCAGAAACGAGCTGTGTTTTTGCTCGTTCTTCTCTTGGCTCTACCCATCAGTGTCGTTGCAGATGCATCGAACATTGAATTGATTCCTGCAGAACGTTATGTTGCTTATCCTGGCCAGACGGTTCAACAACACATCGATGTTACCTATACAGGTTCGGAGAGTACCACTCTCAAACTTGAATTAGCAACACAATACCTTAGCAGCATCTCAGGAAACGGCCAAGAGTTGGTTTTTGATAATGGGGAGACGAAGCGATTCTTATGGACAATAACCCTACCCCAAGCCACCCCTTACGGAACGGAGAGCATCAACATCACGATTGTCGATCTCGCAGATCAAAGCAGCCGGAGCACTGACGTGCAGTTGAAAATCACAGCACCATCAAACGTGTACTTCGGTAATACACAATCCTCCACGTTTGTTGTCGACCCTGGTATTCGCACCAATGTCGCAACCAATGTGACAAGCAATGCAACACTTGATGACAGTCTTTCGTTCACCATCCAGACTGAATCATCGTGGAACTGGGGATGGAACATGGCTGAAGTAGACGGTTCAACATCGGAATTGCTCCTTGGTCCGGACACCATGGATTTCGTTCGGATATGGGTCGATGTTCCAGAAGTCATTGATGGAGCACCTTTGGCAAATCAAGGACCAACATTCAGGTTGATCGGCACCTCTGGGCTTGATGGCGTGAGCATTGCGTGGGACTTTACGCTCGAAGTGAGTTCATTTCGAAACGCAACCATCGATGCGGTTCAGCCGAACGTTGTTGTCGACCCGGACGGAAATACACGTGTCGATGTCACTGTCCGCAACACAGGGAACACACCGGATACCATCGCCATGACGTTGGGCAATGTCGCTATCAACGGAGTTGCATCGACTGAAGCAGATTCGGATCGTATTACCAGTGAGGGCTGGACTGTTGCTCTGTTCAATGCATTTGAAGATGTTTTTCTGATGCCAAACGAAACACGTACAGTCGAGATTGGTGTACAAGCACCTGCAATTACATCCGGGACGATTTCTGTTGACCTCATCCTCCACCCAACAAATTTCCCGTTCAGAACTGTACGTGAGACTGCGACTGTCAATATCTCATGGGACAGAGAGTTTGCGCACAGTCTCGTCCCAGTTGATTGCACGTACCTCCAACCAAATGCAACCTGCTCTGCATCCATCAGCCTCGAAAACCGAGGAAATTTTGATGATGCTGTAACCGTTGAAATCACTTCCTTACCATCGTTTGTCACGGATACCTTCTCCGCTGATTCAACGTTCCAATTGCCTCGATATGGCCAAGGAACGTTCGAAGCAATTGAGTTCATGATCAACGAAAATGCGACAGCCTATCAGCAAGGTATCGTTGAATTCGATCTTAAACTACTCAATGGTGAAACATTCGCATCTTACACAATTGATGTTGTCGTAGGTCCGAACGTGGCATGGACATTCTTGAATGGAGTCAGTGAAGTTGACTCAAGAGATGTGGTGAGTTTTGCTGTTCAACTTCGGAACGATGGTAACCTCGAAGATGGATTGATTGTTCAATTGCAATCCTCTCATTCAACCAACATGGGATTCGCACCGCCTGAAGGTGCCATCATCGACAGTAATTCAACCCAACCAAGAACCTTCGAAATTGGAAATCTTCCTCGAGATTCTAATTTCACTTTACGAGGTACTGCAGCGCTACCAACCGACCAAGCATCCAACGGAACCCTTGTGCTGGACATTGTTGTTCGCTCTATTTTTGACCCAGAAACTGAATTCTCGTATACCATCGAGGAAGAATTCCTCGGTAAACAGTGGCGAGAAGATGCAAAGAGCGACAGTTATTCATTTTCTGAATTCGTTGAAGACATCACTCTCCTTGCCAAAGGATGGTGGCTAGTGATTCTGAGTGTTGCCGTATCAGCAGTGATTCTCAACAAAGCCGTTCGTGATCGTATCCAACGCAATGAGCGAGACGAGCTCTTGCGACAAATGCATGAAAAGCCCGAAGAAACGGAAGAAGATTGGATGGAAAAGTTCAGCAGACCATCAAACCAACAGCCAGTAATTGCTGAGAGTCCACAAATGGATTCTGACAGTTTCAAAAGAGCGTTCCAGTCCCAATCGGCCCCATCCGCACCCGCACTTGAACCAATGCCAGAACCACTACGTTCAGCTGCAACCACCGTTCTTGACCATCATGACATTGCATCGCAACGTTCCACTATGGACCAAATCGCTTCTGACATCGTCCAACACGGTGTATCAAAACCACACATGGACAACAAGCACCTCGAACCTACAACTGCCATCAGTGAGCGTACAGTCCGTCATGAAAACCCAGACCTTGCTCAAACGGCTTCACCTTCCCAGAATGTACCTCTACCGAAGAGTGATTCTGTCGAAGATGACTTTGATTTGTGAGGGATTTGATGCGAATTGTGGGTGTTGATGAAGCAGGCAGAGGCCCCGTTCTGGGCCCACTTGTCGTCGGCATTCTCTCGATTCCAGAGGCAGATGAAGCCATGTTGGTGGAACAAGACATATCTGATTCAAAACACCATTCAGCCAAGAAACGAGAAGATCAATACGAGTGGATTCTTCAACAAGCACAAGAACGAGATTGGTACGTTGACACCATCGTCTGTCCACCAAGTAAAATTGACAATGCTGTGTATGGCCGAGGTTTGAACCTGCTTGAAGTTGAGTTGTTCGCTTCAATTCTCAACCGTCACAACGAGAGCATGTCAGCACCATGGACCATCACATTGGACGCTTGTGACGTCAATGAGCAACGATTCACCAATCGTATCTCTGAACGACTCAATGAATGGCCTGTCCTCGAGTCCACATTGGATTCTGAACACAAAGCAGATGCCAACCATCGAATTGTTGGTGGAGCATCGATAGTTGCAAAAGTCGTTCGTGATCGCATCATGGAAGCGTTGCAAGACGGCCTTGGATTCAACATAGGGAGCGGCTACCCATCTGACCCAAACACTGTTGCAGCATTACCCAAACTCATTGGGCCAAAGGAAATTCATCCAGAATTGCGCTGGTCTTGGGCGACCGTTGAACGATATTGGACGAAACATTACGATACTCCAGTTCCACGGCGGAAGCCGACTGGAACGACCTTGTTCTCAATATAATTCCAAGCAACG
>JAYYFM010000144.1:0-3267 GCA_036158745.1 Thermoplasmatota archaeon | reverse complement strand
AATGATGGAAGCACCGGCCACGAATTGTGGGCGCATCAACCATCGCGAATTGACTACAACACCAACACGGGTGGAGCCGTCACCTCTTGGGAAATCAACGCCAGCCTACCGAGCGGTGTGTCCTTCGGCACCAACAACGGTACGATCTACGGTACACCGACCGAATTGTGGACACAAACCTCCTACATGGTCTGGGCCAACAATAGCGGTGGCTCAAGCGTGGCATACCTTAACATCACCGTCAACGATGTAGCTCCTGGTCCGTTCGAATACATACCAGAGAACAACACGTGGACCAACAATTCCTACGTCAACATCGGACCGTCGTTCATCAACCAAACGACTGGAAACGGATCCACATGGCAAGTGGCCGATATCTGGACATACGCCCCGACAGGAGGATATAACTCAAGCACTCCAGGATCTGGCGTCGAACTTCTTGTCGGTGATACAATGTATTTCGCTGCATCAACGTACTCCAGAGGAAGTGAATTGTGGGCATACAACACCTCGAATGGGACAACATGGCTGGTCTCTGAAATCAGGCCTGGTATCTCCAGCAGTGGGCCTGGAGGAAGTTTGTCACTTTTGGTTGGCGACACCTTGTATTTCTCCGCAGATGATGGAAGCAAGGGCATTGAATTGTGGGCTCATGACACTTCCAACCGTTCAACATGGCGGGTGACCGACATTAACAGCGGTTCAGGACATAGCAGGCCTGGACAATTCATGGAATTCCTCGTCGGCGATACCATCTATTTCTCTGCTGATGATGGATCTACGGGTCAGGAATTGTGGGCTCACAACACTTCGAGCCATTCGACATGGAGAGTTGATGATATTCGCCCCGGTTCTTCCTCGAGCAACCTCGGACAAATGTTGCGTTTTGTTCTAGGCGATACCATTTATTTCTCTGCCACTGATGGAAGCACTGGTGTTGAACTATGGTCGCACAACACTTCCAGTAATTCCACATCGAGAGTCATCGACCTAAACAGTGGTTCGATAAACGGTATACCAACAGCCAATTACATGAATAGAAATGGCATCGTCGTCGGCGATACCATCTATTTCTCTGGTGTTGATGGTTCAGGTACCGGCATGGAAATGTGGGCGCACGACACTTCAAACGATTCGACATGGCGTGTCACCGACATCAACAGCGGTGGGTGGCACAACGGTCCGGGCTACAACATGGCGATTCTTGTTGGCGACACCATTTATTTCGACGCGGACGATCCCCAAGGCGATGGAAATGAGTTGTGGGCCCACAATGTTGCAAATGGAACGACATGGCAGGTGACAGATATCTCCAGTGGCCTTTCATTCAGTTATCCCGGTGATTGGATGAGCCAGCTCGTTGGCGACACCCTGTATTTCTCATCCGGTGATACAAGCACTGGTGCTGAATTGTGGGCTCACGACACTTCTAACCATTCAACATGGCAAGTGGCTGATATCAACAGTGGTACTGGAGGCAGTAGACCTGGATATTACATGGAGATTCTCGTCGGTGACACTCTGTATTTCTCAGCAGGGGAATCCTATCCTGCTCCTCATCACGAATTGTGGGCTCACGACACATCAAATGGATCCACTTGGCGGGTCGAAGACATCAACACAGGTACAGACGGTAGTAATCCTGGACAATACATGTATTTCTTCCTCGGCGATACGCTGTATTTCTCAGCAGATGATGGAAGCACAGGTCATGAATTGTGGGCACATCGCCCATCCTCCATCAGCTACCAGGCGAACACGGGTGGCAATGTCACCACCTGGGCCATCAACGCTAGCCTACCGAGCGGCCTCTCCTTCGGCACCAACAACGGTACGATTTACGGTACGCCGACCGAATTGTGGACACAGACGTCCTACATGGTTTGGGCCAACAACAGCGGTGGCTCAAGCGTGGCCTACCTCAACATCACCGTGGTTGATGAAGTCCCAACCCTTTCCTATTCACCAAGCACGCTAGTGCTGACCATCAACAACGAGAGCAGTGATTTGCCACTGAATGCGACCTTGAGCGGTTCAGGTACGATCACCTCTTGGGCAATAAGCCCGGCACTGCCAAGCGGCCTCTCCTTTGGAACGAGCAACGGAACGATTTGGGGAACTCCGACCTCAATGATGACGCTCAAGACGTTCACAATTTGGGCGAACAACAGCGGCGGCTCCTCTTCGGCAACTGTGAACATGACCGTGAACGCTGAAGCTCCTGATATCTCCTACAACCCAGACTGGTTTGTTTTGACCAACAATACGGCAATGTCGTCAACCGCGACGCCGACCAATTCCGGTGGTGCGATTCCGTCAACTGTCATCGATTCAACTGGCAATGTGGGATTGACCACTTCCATCGCCTTTGATTCGAATGGCCACAAGCACATTTCCTACTGGGATGGTACCAATGACGACCTCAAGTATGCAACGGATAAGACCGGCTCTTGGGTCACCGTTTCGGTTGACGCAATAGGATATGTGGGAGCCTATACTTCAATTGCTATCGATTCCAACGATGCTGTCCACATTTCCTACCATGATTCAAGCAGTGGCGACCTCAAGTATGCCACCTGTTCAAGCGGCTGTACAACCGCAAGCAATTGGGACATTGTCTCCGTTGACACAACGGGTAATGTGGGATATTGGACTTCAATTGCCATCGATTCTAACGATGCAGTCCACATTTCCTACTACGATTCAGGATATGATGACCTCAAGTATATCGTTCTCGATTCTTCTTCGAATATCTATGGCTATTCGGTCAGTCCAGACCTGCCTGCAGGATTGAGTCTAAACGCGTTCACAGGTGAGATTTCGGGAACTCCAACTGAGTTGTCGACCAATACGACATACACGATTACGGCACGCAACTCGGGTGGCACAAATACGACGACGATTACCATCGAGATCCTCGACCAGCTGCCGACGCTTTCCTATGCACCGGAGAACCTTACGCTCACGAAAGGTCAATCCAGCACGGATTTGCCACTGAATGCGACGTTGACCGGTTCGGGTGAAATCACCTCGTGGGAAATCAACGCCACCTTACCAGCCGGCCTCAACTTCGGTACGAGCAACGGAACGATTTGGGGCATTCCAACCGTCCTCCAAACGACGGCCACCACGTACACGATTTGGGCCAACAGCACACAGGGTTCCGTTTCAGCCAGCATCACGTTGACCATCTACGACAATGCACCCGGTCCGTTTGAGTACAACCCAGAAAACAACACGTGGACCAACAACACCGAAGTCCATCTT
>JAYYFM010000143.1:0-3278 GCA_036158745.1 Thermoplasmatota archaeon | reverse complement strand
TAAAGTTTTACCCTCACGAACATATCGATTAAAAAAAGTTTTAAACATGATGTTTAAAGTAAACTTATTCATGTTATTAGTTTGCATCATGTCAAGAAAACGAGACGCTTGTTTTAAAGAACCCTCAGTTTTGTTGACAAGATTTGCATAAGCAAAATCGGCAGTGTTGAGATCGCCTCGGCTGTGGGCAACGACCCAATCCGCTTGAGCGTCAACGCGACGGTAGAAGGCCCAATCTGCCAAGGTATCATGTGCCTCATTCGCAGGAAGGTAGTGTGTAGCCACGAGACGGGGGAACCCGTACCTATCGCTTGGGATGTACAACAGAAGTGATTGGTTGTTGTCAATTTGTTCAAACAGAGCATGCTGATGCACACTGTTGCACTGTCCAACCGTCATGTCATCTTCACTGACAACGAGATGGACGATTGAATTCTCTGGTAGGTTTGTATATTCAGGCAACCATTGTTCTTGAACGGGTCGAGCAGCAGCCATTTCAGTATCAACCACCAACGTCTCATTGCCCCATGAATATGCTTGGACCATGCCAAGGGCTTGCAACGAATAGGCTCCACCGAGACTATGACCGCCAATCCAGAGGTGCTCGGGCATGATGGTAAGGTCATCGAGAACGTCGTCGATGGCAGTATCTCGAGGTGATGCGGTTATGATTTCATTCAAACGATTGAGTGCTGATTCGATGGATTGCATTCTTGGAACATGATGGGGCCAATCTGAGGTCCCGTCGATGATGGTTGGTTCGAAATCCTCTCCGCCCTCGGGACGTACGTCTGTTGGGTACTGAATGTAAGCAACGACCATTCCTTTCGCAGAAAGATGGTCGATCCAATCGGTGTAGGAATCAATGGATGGATTGTTGAAGGCGTGGAATAGGATGGCTAAAGGTACGCCTTCAATACCTGGCTCTTCTGGTAAATGTGGTAATGTCAGATAAATCGAGAATTCAATGTCTTCCTCTGTTGGACCTTGAATTGCAACAACCTCTTCAGGCAGTGGATACGCATAGCGAAGGGTCGTCCGGTCGAATGGTCCTGCTTCAGCCCCGTAGCCCATGGTCGGTGTAAGTGGTGGCGATGGGGCGATGCCGATGAGGGCAGGGATTCCGGGCATGACCAGCCATGCAGCGAGAAAGACTGTTGCTACATGGAGAACTGTCTTGGTTTTCCCTCTCCAATCCTGAGTCGAATCAGGTAATCCAGGTGGGCCTCGAATTGCGAGGGTTGAGCCAAGAAGTACGACGCCGTAGATTGTAGGAAGCAGAAGAAAGGCTCCACGGATGTATCGATAATCCATTAAGACGAAGATAATCCATGATGCGAAAACACCTCCAATCAGTGAGAAAAAGATTGCTTGGATTGACTTATTGAGACGATGTCCTTTGTGATATTGGATGGAAGAGTAGACGCAAAATCCCAAGAAAAGAGCAGATAGGAAAGCAATGAAGAATACGTTCTCTCGAAGGATAAATGTCCACGATAAGGTACGTACAGCTTGTGGCCAAATCGCATTTTCAATCGATTCACCCTGTACGAGCATCAACAGGGACTCTGCCCAAGCAACCAATGCTCCAAAGGCCATCATAGCCAACGGGAACTGTGGTGAATCTGAGAAGCGTTGGAGGAGAGGTTTCTCTTGAGTAATCCCTCCTTCCATGAACGAAAAACCCGCCTTGGGTTGAAAAAACGTCGTTTTAGAAATCAAGCATTGACGTTTCGGATTTCGGGAGTCTGATCTGCGATCATGAACTCAAGCATGGCTGCCCACATAACGAACTCCATGCTCTTTTCCAGTTCTTCAACGCCTCCGACCATTTCGATCATATTGTCCAGTGTATCATCTGGAGAATGATAGGCGCTGTAGTCTGAGTCATACGCTCCAAGGTGGAAAATGGTCTGTGCGCCAAGGTCTCGGAATGTGACGTGGTCTGAGCGACCAAATGTATCTTCGTGAACATCGAGAACGAGGTCTTCATGATCCTCCCAATGTTGGTCACATCCGGAACCGTATGTTCCATCGATTCGGAGGTCCATTGGCGCTTCGAGGATGTTTCTATGAACGTGATCGAGGACGGTCGTAATTTCAACATCTTGGACGTTTGGATCAATGTCGGGCCCAGACCAAGCATGGTATGGATATGGCTCTCCTGTTGGCTTGACAGCAGGATATGAGATTCCCATCATATCCATGTTGATGTAAAATCGTAGTTCCTTGTCAGTTGGAAGACAGTAGTCACATTCGTTGTTAGCAAAGGCATTTGAACCTCTCAGACCTTCTTCCTCAGAGGACCAAAGAGCAAGGAATGTATCACATTCGACTTCGATTTCAACAAATGCCTTTGCAAAGAGCATCATGCTCACAGTTCCTCCTGTGTTGTCATACGCACCTTCGTACGTTCCTCCGCCAGGTGGGCCACCCGGGAACATGATGTCCATGTGGCCTCCCATTCCTTGGACGCATGAAGCATCACGTCCACGCTTCCATGCGATGACATTGAGGCTTTCTGGTTCTGCTGGATTACCGTGATCAAACACTCTGAGGATGTGTGTTTCATAGCCAAGTCCTTCAAAATGACCTTGGAAGAACGACGCAGCTCGTTCGAAGGCTGGGTTTGGTGAACCCATCCAGCGATTAATGTAACCACCGCATTGCGTCGTATCGGGGCATACGTTGGTAATGTATTCCATTTTGTCCATCCATTCCTTTCCGTTGACGATGGGCGTACCATTGGTTACGGCAAGTTCGTAGGTATCTCCAGTTCCATCATCGTGAACGATTGTGAGTTTCACCTCATCGACGTATGGCGTGAGCAACAATCTGCCGTTGATGGATTCACCTTCGACTGCAGCATAACCGTTTGGAATGATGTAGCCATCAACAAAGAGCATGACGTCGGTCGGAACAGAGATGGCTCTACCGTTTCCTAACAATTGAAATTCATGCCACTCACCGCTTCGTAGCACAACATCTTCAGGCATTTGGTAATCGATTTGGAAAACGATCGGAACACCCTCTTGCACTGCTTCATCCTCTCCGAAACAACCGGAGAGAGATGCGAGGAGCATGAGTGTAACAAGAAACAGGCTCTTGGAGGCTCGCTTGACCTGCATAATGGTCCCTAACATCGTCCACTCATAGGTTTTGTTGGTGGAGGTGCGGATAGCGGGAGTCGAACCCACGACATAAGGTTGGAAACCTCAGATGATAACCACTTCACCATATCCGCACGGTGGTAATCTCTCCGAACAAGCACCCTTTTT
>JAYYFM010000142.1:0-3335 GCA_036158745.1 Thermoplasmatota archaeon | reverse complement strand
TGAGTGAGGGCTCGGTGAATGTCGAGAGTCGAACCTCATCACAAGACAAGCGTTGGACCATCATGGCCGCACTTCTCGGTACCAATACCGCAATTATGCTGTTCCAAGGCATGGAACAAGAAGCAAATCCAACACAAATTCGTGAAGTTGCATTGACGATCATTGCTGCAACACTGCCATTCCAGGCCATTTATTTTCTGATCTACACCTTCCTCCTCGAGAACAACGGCCGATTGAGTCGGCATATGGTCAAGAAATTGAATACTGCATCAAATGTCTGCCAATTGTTTGCCTACGCATCGCTCGTAGGTGTTTCGATGCTCTGGTACAATCTTTCAATCTACGTTGGAATTGCGTTCCTGACATCGACGGCATTTGCAATGGTCTTGGTGCGCTATGCAATGACAACAGACGACGAATCACGCGAGGAGATGAACGCAACTGCCACTGAGCAAGGTTCATGAAGCCTCTTCTTGAGCCACCATCATGGCCTTTTGTCCTCTCGATTACCGTTACGGCTGCAAAGATTTCAAACACATTTGGTCTGAATCAGGCCGACACGAACGCCAACTCGAGGTTGAACGTGCGCTCATTTGGGCACATTGGCAACTCGGTCGAGTGTCTGAAGACGATTACAATTCAGTTGCTGCCATTGCCAATCCCGAATCTGTGCGTAAAGAACGGGTCTCGGAGATTGAAGCAGAGACTCGTCACGACATTATGGCTCTGACGAAGGCCATGGCAGAGGCTGCTGGCGATGCTGGTTGGTGCATCCACCTAGGTGCAACATCCAACGACATAGTCGATACGGCAGTTGCTTTACAACTCAGAGACAGCATTGTACTACTTCGCGAACAACTCTGCCTTCTCATCGGTGTTTGCGCTGATGTTGCAGAGCGTGAACGAGACACGGTGATGCTGGGACGGACACACGGTCAGGCAGCAGTCCCAATCACCTTTGGTCTCAAGGCTGCGGTTTGGTTGGATGAAATGCGACGGCAGTTGATTCGTCTCGATGAAGCCACACCTCGCATTGCTGTCGGCAAATTCCTCGGTGCGGTCGGCACAGGTGCTGCACAAGGCGAAAATGCACGTGAACTCCAACGGCTAATCCTCACACACCTCGGACTTGGCGTCCCTCTTGCGACCACTCAGGTTGTTGGCCGAGACCGCTATGTCGAATACGTTTCATGGTTAGCAAATGTTGCCACTACATGCGAAAAGGTTCTCCAAGAAATTCGTAACCTGCAACGCTCAGAATTGTCGGAAGCTGGTGAAGGATTTGACGTTAAGAAGCAAGTCGGTTCATCGACAATGGCTCACAAGAAGAACCCTATCAAATCAGAGAATGCATCAGGATTGGCTCGAATTGTTCGTTCCTTCATCATTCCAACTTACGAAAATGCCTTGTTGTGGCACGAGCGTGATCTTGCAAATTCAAGCAGTGAGCGATTTACACTCTCCCACGGCAGCGCTCTCTGTGAGGATGTTATTGCCAAGACCCGTCAAGTATTGACCAACATGTGGGTTGACGCTGAGCGCTGTATGGAAAACATTCGAGCACAACGCGGCCTGGTGATGGCTGAAAAAGTGATGATCGACCTTGTCGAGCGAGGCATTCCACGAGATGAAGCACATGAAATCCTCCGAGAAGCTTCCTTTACGGCTGTCGCAAACAAGGAAGAACTGATTGATGTCTGTAGTCGAACTCCGGCTATTTCCGCGGCATTCAGTGCAGATGAATTAGAGGCAATGTTCGAACCAAGCAACCACATCGGTGTATCCGGAGAAATCGTCGATGAGGCTGTTGCTCTCGCTCGTGCAGCCATTCAAACTACGGAATGAATGATGTACACGCCTCGAGAGGCAGTGTGATGTTCTTCACCTTCGACCTCCATTGAGCGTGACCATATTGGTCCTCCGAGAACATACGTCTCGTACTCTCCACCCTCTCCATCAACATTGAATCGATGCTTGTTGGAGAGTTCATGAAGATGCTTCAAAGACGATTTTGTCAGCACATGTCCGAGCCATGAATGATCCAACCCCTCGCAAGAGACTGAGGTAAGCATAATCTCAAAACCTGCTTCGACCATTCCTGTAAGGTGTTCGATCGGCGTTTGATGCCAAAGTGGCGAGAACGAATGAATGTTCAATCGTTGGCACATGCATTCGAGCCGTTGCTTTTGGAAATCAGAGCGTAGGGCACCGCTTACAACAGCATCGATTTCCAACTTTGACAGGGCACTCTCTAGAGCGTGAATTTCGTCCTCAACCGTACCTGATGCAGCGACATTCACCCATGGCACATTCGCTCGATTTGCTTGAACTTCAACCCATTGGGTCGATGGGACTTGAAACATGTGCGAGTCGCCATCTTGTATGTCGACAGTAACGACTGCAACAATGTCCCAGCCTCGACACATCGCCCACCACCAGGCAGCAGAGGAGTCCTTACCTCCTGAGCTGAGAACAGCGATTCGCATGATGCACCCATGAACTTCAAGTTCATGAGATTAAGGGAAAACAAGCCAAGTGTTCAAATGGGTCCTTCAGGTGGATAACATAGGGTGGTCAAGCATCACCCTCATAAAGCGTCGTGGACGAGAAGGAAATGGTGAGATAAATGCAACCGAGTGGAAGAGGATACGATCATGGAATTACAACATTTAGCCCAGACGGACGTTTGTTCCAAGTTGAATACGCTCGTGAGTCCGTTAAGCGAGGTACAACAACAGCTGGATTGAAATTCAAGGAAGGCGTTGTTCTTGTCTGCGACAAGCGCATTGCATCACGTCTAATCATCCCAGAATCCATCGAAAAGATGTTCAAAATCGACGAACACGTTGGTGTAGCGACATCAGGACTCGTTGCTGATGCACGACAACTGGTTGCTCGAGCACGTGTCGAGTCCCAAATCAACAGAATCACCTACGCTGACACTGTCCCAATCGATGTATTGGTCAAGAAGATCTGCGACTTCAAGCAATCTTTCACACAATATGGCGGGTCGCGCCCGTTTGGAACCGCTCTTCTCATCGGCGGAGTCGACGACGAAGGAATCCACCTATACGAGACGGACCCATCGGGTGCATACCAATCCTACCACGCAGGTGCCATTGGAAGCAACCGAAACACCGTCATAGAATACTTCGAGAAGAATTGGAAGAATGGGATGACGCTCAACGCAGCCATGAAAATGGGTCTTGAGGCTCTCCGCTCAGCCAACGATACCGAACTCAACAGAGATGCTGTCGAAGTTGTTGTCGTTGATGGTAACGGCTACAGAATCCTCGACCGTGGAGAGGTGAACAAGCAACTTGACCGACTCAAGC